>NZ_JAMYOR010000082.1:0-22634 GCF_040319965.1 Mesorhizobium sp. M0830
GCGCTCGGTGCGCATCCGGACGACATCGAGATCTTCATGTTCGGTACGATGGCCGCCTATGCCGCGCAAGGCGCAGAACTCACTTTTGCCATAGCCACGGATGGTGCCAGGGGCGGCACGAGCGATCCCACGATTCTCGCTCGCGTTCGTCGTGCAGAAGCGACGGCCGCGGCCGCGCTGCTCGGGGCGACGCTGCGCTTCCTCGACTTTCCCGACGGCGACCTGGTGGCCGACGCGGCGTTGATCGGTGCGCTGAAAATGCTGATCGGCGAGACCGGGCCGGATCTGGCGATCACGCATGCGCCCAACGACTATCACGCCGACCATCGCGCGCTTTCCGACGGCATGCGCATCGCGGCCTCGTTCACAGTCCCGGTGCTGCATGCCGACACGACGGGCGGCACCGGTTTTTCGCCGACGCATTATGTCGACATTTCCGCACATGCCGACATCAAGGCCAAGGCGATTCGCAAGCATCAGTCGCAGGATCCCGAGCGCTTCGTCGACGGCGCGCGAACGCAGAACCTTTTTCGCTCAGGCCAGTGCAACGGCGAGCCAGGTTCATTGGCCGAGGCGTTCCGCTTCGAACCTATTTTCCCGTTCGCCGACATCCGCGAACTGCTGCCGCCGGCGCCACCGATCCGGCCGGTCATGGTGAGCACCAAACAAGTCGACTGACCGGCGCGACGGGACTAGTCATCCACCGACCACTGACCCCGACCGCCGGCAACGTTGATCACCTCGAAAGGCCGAGGCTGCCGCTCCGGGTCAACCGTATTGTCAAGTCCAGACACAAGCCGATCTCCGATCCCAATGCAGAACCGGCAACCTCACAGATCACGACCACTCCCGAAAGGTGGCCCCACAACAGCGCTCTGATGTCCGCTGTCTCGCGCGTATGCGCCTTCTCTCGAACCCGCAGCGCGTCCACTTCGGCCTGGAAAGTGCTCCGATCGACGATTGCGAGGGCCCCCGGATTTTCATACGTAATGTCACTCATAATCTTCTCCTCATCGTGCGGTGTACCGAGCGACAACGTCGGCCACGCCGCCTAGATTGTCGGCCACAACGCAAGGGCTGGCGTCCGGGATCACTGCAGTCTCGATGTGCGTCATGCCCTTCGCCCGGTAGCCATCCACGAAGGTTTGCTGATGGGCGGCGAAGAATGGCTTCTCGCCCACAGCGACCACGAAAGGCGTGGAGTTCGGCGCGGTCTGGGCGGTGTTCCAGTCTCCGTCTTTTGGGGAACGTCCGGTAGATTTCGAACGCAGCATGTATCTGCGGTGCGCCATAGGCATTCACGTAATAAGCCCGCTCCGCCGGACTGAATTGTCCTTGATCGTAGCACCACCCAGGAAGGCGGACTGGCGTCCATCCACCAGCTTTTCTGCAAGGTGGTCCAGTGTCCGAATGAACCCGATGTGCCAGAAGCCTTGGTCGATTTTTCCCAGCCCGTAATGCCTGGGACCGGGACAGAATCATCGCTCCCCGTAGGTCGTCTGGAAAGCGGCGCACATAAGGCATAGCTGGCCACCGCATCTAGGTTAGGGTGTGTCCAGGCCAATGCTTTCTCAATGATTCAATCGTTTGTCACCTGGCTACCATTGTCGCAATTCGCAGGTCAGAGGGAGACCGATAGACCCCCGTCGACCGCCAAAACATGTCCGTTGACGTAGGCGGCAGCGTTGGACGCGAGAAACACCACAGCTCCACCGAGTTCCTCAGGTTGAGCCCAGCGGCCAGCAGGGGTTCGTGCCTCGACCCATTTGGTGAAGGCCTCGTCGTTGATGAGCGCGGTGTTGAGCTCGGTGGCGAAATAGCCGGGGGCAATCGCGTTGATGGTGATGCCGTGACGGCCCATCTCGGCGGCAGTCGAGCGTGTCAGTCCATGCAACCCCGCCTTTGCCGCCACATAGGCGTGAATGGTGGGGCGGCCAAGGATCGCTGCGATCGATCCAGTGTTTATGATGCGCCCGAATTTGTTCGGCAGCATCAGGCGCACCGCCTCGCGCATCATCCGGAAGCAGGCCGAAAGGTTGACCGCAATCACGCGGTCGAAGTCCTCGTCCTCCCATTCGACCAGCGGACTGCGATGCTGGATGCCGGCGTTGTTGACCAGGATATCGAGGCGGCCGTGGCGTTCGACGATCCCCTCAAGCGCCGCCCTTGAGGTCGCCGCGTCCGCAACATCGAACGGCAAGGCTTCGGCCCCGATTTTTTCCGCCGCCGCGCAGAGGGTGTCCATGTCGCGCGCATTGACAATTACCGTTGCGCCGTTTTCCGCAAGCGCCTTGGCCATGGCAAAGCCGAGGCCACGCGAAGCACCCGTCACCAATGCGACCCGGCCCTTGAGCGAGAACATTTCCGACATTGAAATCCCTGGAGCAAGACAAGATGACAATGCTGCAGTCTAACCGCATCTCGCTCCAATGAAAGGGCGGGAGTTTCCTCCCGCCCAAAAGCACTATTTGGCGACGCAGGTATCGGCCGTCTGCGGCGTGCAGACGTCGAGGCCCGTGTAGGTCGGGTCGGCCGGGGGCGCCTTGCCGTCCTTCATGTCCTTCAGCGCCATCATCGTCTTGTAGCCCATTTCGAACGGCCGTTGGCCGACCTGGCCGAGCGAGAGCCCTTCCTTCATCTGGTCGATCTGGACGGGAAGCGTGTCGGCGACGACAAGGGCCAGCGCTTTCGAGGCAATCTTGTCCTTGTACGGTGCGACTGCGGCGCGGTTGGCATCAGGAATGAACTGCGGGAAGCCACCCGTTGGGATGAATGCGTCGAGGTTCGGATTTTTCGCCATGATGTCCTCAAACTGCTGCACCGAAAGCGGAAAATCATCGTTGGTGTAGAGCGGACAGCCTTCGATTTCGGTCCAGCCATTCTGGCCTGTCAGCCGGTCCCCGGGCGAGGCCGCCGATTTGGTGCCCGAAAGCGTATCGCGAATACCCTGCATGCGTTCATTATGGTTAGCCGCCGCTGCGCCGCCCGATTGGATGCAGATCGTGCCGCCTTTGGGCTTGACCTGCATGGCAAGCTTGGCAAGGTTCACGCCGATCTCATAATTGTGAGTCCCGATATAGGCGACGCGAAGCTCCTTGTTCTCGGGTAGCAGGTCGGAGTCCCAGGTGAGGACCGGGATGCCGGCTTCCTTGGCGGCCTGCAGCGCAACCGCCATCGCCGCGGCGTTCGATGGCGAGACGGCAATACCATCCACCTTCTTGGCCACGAGATCCTGCACGATCTGCACCTGCTCGTCGCCGCCGCCATGCTCGCCGGGGCCGATATACATGCATTCCAAGGCGCCCTTCGATTCGGCTTCGGCCTTCTTGCAGCCGTCGCGTGCTTGGTCGAAGAAAGGATTGTTCATGTTCTTCGGTACCAGGGCGAAGGTATATTTCGCCTGGGCGCCGGAAACGGCGAGCACCGTTGCGCCAAGCGCCACGGCCGCCATCAGTAGACTTTTTTTCATTTTGACGTCTCCTCCTAGCTGGAATGCCCCGTAGGCCTCCCGCCGGCGGGGTTTTCTAGCGGCCTTTTTTGGGCATCAAGACTGCCAGCCAAGCGGCGAGAATCGATTTGCCGCCGGTTTGCATGCCCAAAAGAACCGCGAGAACGATGAAGGCGCCGACGAAGGCGCCTTGCCAATTTGAATCGATGCCGGCCATCAGCAGCGCATTCCTGATCACTTCGAGGAACGCCGAACCGATGATCGCCCCGAAGGCCGTGCCGGCTCCGCCCATAAGGCTGGCTCCCCCGATGACCGTCGCAGCGATCACGCGCAACTCGTAGCCCTGGCCCATGGCATTGATGGCCGAGCCGTTGTAGCCGAGGAGCAGGAGTGAGGCGACCGAAGCCGTGAAGGCCGAGAAGACATAGGCCTCGAATTTGATCCAGTCGACCGGCACGCCGGTGAGCCGCGCCGCCTCCTCATTGCCGCCGATGGCGAAGAGATGTCGGGCCCAGGCAGTGAAATTGAAGACGAAACCGACGATCAGGGCCAGAATCACCATGGTCCAGAACTGTGATGACAATTCTGGTATCCAGTGCGGCGCCCAATCCTGCGGCCCATGCAGCGGCCATCTTGCCTGACCGATCCCCTTTACGATCGGAGCATCGGGCCCGAATTGGTAGAGCATCTGGTTGGCGGAGAATACGACCGCCAGCGAACGCGCCGCGGACAGCATGCCGAGGGTGACCACAAAGGACGGCATTCCGATATAGGCGACGAAGAATCCGTTGACCGCGCCGCACGCCATACCGGAGAAAAGGCCGACGGCGAATGCAACGTACCAGGGATAGTGCCAGGTCAGGAACAGGCCGGCGACGATGACCACCAGGCCCATGATCGAGCCGACCGACAGATCGATGCCGCCGGTGATGATAACCACCGTCATGCCGAGCGCCATGATGCCGAAAGGTGCGAAGTTGCGCGTGACGTTGGCAGCGTTTTCGGAGGTGCCGAAGCTCGGCTCCATCATCGTCATCAAAGTGACGAGGGCAATGAGCGCGATCGTCACCCAGAAAGGCTGACTTGAAAATACATGTTGAAGCGCCGTCTTTTCCTTGGTCGGGACAAAGTCCGACATGGCCGGTCGGCTGGTTTCCGGGGCCGACTCCCTAACACTAACGGATTCGCGAGCACTATTCGCCACGGATGGCCCCCGTTATCAATCCGGTGATTTCCTCGGGCGACGTATTGCCGGCATCCTTGTCGGCAACCTTCGAACCTCGCCTGAGCACAATGATACGATCTGCAACGGCGAAAACGTCAGGCATGCGGTGGCTGATCAACATGACGCCGACACCTTGCGCTTTGAGGCGCCGGATCAATTCGAGCACCTCTGCCACCTGGCGTACAGAGATGGCGGCGGTCGGTTCGTCCATCAACACCAGCTTGGCGTTTGAAAGCCGGGTCCGCGCGATGGCGACCGCCTGACGCTGCCCACCCGACATCTTCCTGACGAGGTCGCGCGGCCGGGTTTCCGATTTGAGTTCCCTGAACAGCGCTGCCGAGCGGTCGATCATCGCCTGCTTGTCGAGCACCCTGATCGGCCAGAAGCCCTTCTTCATCTCGCGGCCAAGAAAGACATTTTGCGCGGCCGTCAGATTATCCGCCAGCGCCAGGTCCTGATAGACGACTTCAATTCCCTTGGCACGGGCCTGAACGGGTTTATGGAAGTGACAAATCTCGCCGTCCACGACAATTTCGCCGTCGTTCGGCGGAAAATTCCCGGCGACTGTCTTGACTATCGTTGACTTGCCGGCGCCGTTGTCCCCCATCAGACCCACGACTTCACCCCGCTCCACCTGGAAGCTGACGTCCGTCAGGGCTTGGATGGCCCCAAAATTCTTGGAAACGTGACGAACCTCAAGCACCGGCATCGCGGTCCTCCCCGGACAACATTTGCCAATTTTGTCCCGGTGTTATGCAAGTCAGCTAATCAGCGAAACGCATTCAACACAATGATTATTAGATCGGCGCATCAGATGGCAATCTCCCTCTGCTGCACGATCTCGATGCGGCGATATCCCAGGATCGACTTGGTCACACCCTCATTTGGCGGAATGGGCAAGCCGGGTTCGCCTTATCCCAGACCGATGCAGAACCTGGCTGTCCATCTGCGGATCGAGACCGACATTCCTGGTCGAAGACTTAAATGTTGTGCTCGAAAATTGCTGGCGGCCGCCGAAGAGTTGGTGCAATGCCCATCCGTTGCGATTCGGCGCTAGCGTCTTTGAGCGCATGCTGGCGCAGGCTGGTTGATCCGCATGGGTAGTCTGAACAGCGACGTGGTCCAATAGGAAGCCAATTGCGCCCATGAGCACTCTGGCCCCCGCCAAGGGTCAAAGCTCGCGGCGAGCAAAGCTGCGGCAACCGGCCGATAGGCATGCGTGTTTTGCCGAGTGCAGCACAAAGCCGCGGCGCGCGCTTCACGCCTTTGGGGGAAGGCGGCCACTGCTCGAATATTGGGTTGGAACCTTTGCCTCTCGTTTCATCCTGAGCTGATCGCGCTTGCCGGCGATGCGGTGGAGGTCCCCACCGTTGACCTTGCCATTAACCTGCTTCCAATCCTTCGACGCGGTTCCAGTCCATGATGGCAAACTCCTTCGTTTCTCTGGAGCGACAACCTCGATTGGAAGTCGATTTTTCACTCAGTTTTGATGGAACATTAGCCGTCCCTAAAGGTTTGATGCATGCGGCAGGTACCTCCATCGCCTGCTGAAGATCGTTGTTCCTCCTGAGCGGCCCGCGCTCTCCCACAGAGGCGCGGGCTTCAATTGCACTGCGATGGGATGACGGTCACAACCCACGTCATCGGACCAGCAAGGCAAGGCCAAGGCGCTGGCCGTGCGGTGCTAAGGTGCCGGTCGAGCAGATCACACCGAAGGTGAAGAAGCGGTAAGCCCGTCTGGCGAGGCAATGGAACATTAGATTTGGCTAATAGTTACCTTGGCGGCAGGGGTCACCAAAGCTCTGCAAGCCTCGCGATTCCCTTAGGGACGACCCGCTGCTGCCGTCAACGGAGCGACAGCGCTCAAACCGGGAGAAATATCATGCAACGGTTTATATTCGCATCAATTGTAATCGCTTTGTCGGCTAGCCCGTCGTTGGCACAAGCCGCCACGCCCGTTCAACATAAACACGGTATCAGGACGAATTATGGTGCGGCCGGCGGCATGAAGCTTGACCCCACCATAACGGGCGGCACATCGAAACCGAATGCGGTAAAAGATTGTGCCGCCGACCAGCAGACCGGCACTGCACAGCCCACTGGTCAGGCGACACTCGACGCCAAGGGCGCCGCCCCTGCCCAGATGAAAGAAACTGCTGCCGGCTGCAGAAAGTCCCCGCCGCTTCGCCAATGAAAGGAATCGAGATATTACGTCCGAAGCGGCTCGAGTATGTGCCTAGTCGCGGGTCTGGGTTAGGTTGTAGCGAGCTTCCAACGGATTTTCGGCCAATTTGGCGAATCTCCGAAGTTTTAGCTAAAGAGACTTTTTGCCGGCTCATCGCGATCATTTTGTAATCGCTCGGCCATGCCTCACACCAATCGCATAATCGGCCTGTGCTTCGGAAGCGCCGCGAGCCAGCCCAACGGAGGTCGACTGCTCTGGAGCTGCCTCTTGGTGTCAAAGGCGTCGATTGAGGCAGAGCACTCGCTGCGGCAGTGCTCAATATTTTTATGAGCGCTTTGTTTCAGGAGACCTCGCTTTCCCGGTTGCGGAACTATTTCAGCGCCAGCTAATTAAGTGGCGAAGAGGCCGGCTTTGGTGCGGACGAGTGCAGGAATATCGAGTTGAGATCATTGTCAGTTTTGTAGTGGTGTCGTCCTTCCTGGCCATGGACATCTTACCGTTCAAAGCGGCCGAGAAGCATTCAGGCCGGCCAGTGACGCTGAGGCGCAATGAGGAGAATTGGATTCGCGTCACCGAGACAGGCGGTCAGAAGCGAACGTTTTCGTACGTGGTGCGGGGCAAAGCATGACTACGCGCGGCATCAACTTCCTTGATCGGTGGATCGCGAACAACATCCCGGAGAAGATCCAGACGTGCGTCATCTCTGTCGACGAGTTGACACACAAGCTGATTGCTGATGCCCGCTTCCTCGGGATTAGGGCGCGTGTCAGGACGCTACGCGGCGAGGATAGGCTTCGGCATGCGTCGGTGCAGGATTTCAGGGAACATGAGCAAGCGCGGCAATGATTTTCTTTACCATTGGATCTCTGATCATTTACCGGACGATCCTATCGTCGACCCAGTACTCCTGGTGATCGACATGGCCGTGGACGCGAAGCAGGCGGCGCAGAGCCAAGGAATTCCCGCCCAAGAGATCGATGAAGAAATTGGCAAGATGTACGAATTCATCATGCAGGGCTTACGCTGAGAGGAGCAGCCAAACAGCACTAAGCGGAACTTAACATCGCCGGGCAGATTGGTTCACCATGGACGCAGGACGAAATCCCGAGCGACTGATGCCAACCCCGCCGCCGAGATGGCAGTAACGCGAGGGCGTATTGATACTGGCCGCTGCCTTGTTGCTTGCACCGGGTGCGTTCGCGATCTGGTGGGCCATCTTTCGACGAGCACGCGCGGGGTCAACTTTCTAAACAAATGGATGGCAGAACCGACGATCTTGTGGCCATCAGCGCCCTTGCAGACGAGGCGATGAAGGCAGCCGACAGACGGTCGACGAGCCGACGAGCTGTCTGTGATGAACTAGCCCGCCGGTGTCATGCGTTGGTCGGACAGCCCTGCATCCGGGCAAACTTGTCCAGATGCAGGCTATCCGAAGGCGAGGGCGTACGGTTCCAGTTCGAAGGATCGGGTTAGTTCCAGATCTTCTTCGACCACGTGGACGAACCATTCGCCGCAGGCTTCAATCACTTCGGATGACCCTTGCGCTCGCTATCCAAGGCTGGGTACAAATCGTGCAATTCGTAGTGAGCGCAATTTGGCTGGAAGCCGACTTTCGATAGCGTCATGGCCGGTTTGATCATCTACTGGCCAGCTCCGGAACATTTAGGCGATCCTGATAGTTCCCTTGACGGCAGGTGCCCAACGCTCCTGCAAGTCCCTTGATCCTGGGGCGGCCCGTCGCTGCCGTGAATGGGGCGGCGGGCGTTCTTCCACCACATGCCGACTTGATGATGGTCTAGCTAGGAACAGCTTGCCGGCAAGATCGAGGGTGCAACTCCTGCCAACGACGAGTGCAATATCTTCGCTTGCACTAATGTTTTCATGAGGTCGCTAACGCCGGTATCTTGGGAAGCCTATCCGCGGGGAATTCCAATGAGAGTAGCTGTGTTTGGCGCGGCAATCGAAATCGCTTCGAGTGCTATCGCTGCTGCCAAGGAGAAGAAGGTGGTTGTCAGTGACGCTGCCGCTCTGTGCTCTAAACAACATTCGGCCAAGAAGCCGGTGCCAGAGCTGGACTGCAGTTTGACTGGAACCGCCAAATTGCCGAACGGAGCAACACCGGAAAAGCCGCGCCTCGGATACGACACCAATCCGTGGATCGTAATTGGATTTTAGAGCCGGATTGATCTAACCGCCGGCTACAGCTTGTCCGCCAAAGCCGATGGCAACGCCCGTCAGCACCTTGCCACCAACTTGTGAGGGCAATGGGGCGGACAGGGCGCCACACGTCTGCACGGGGCTCTGAGGGCTTTGGATAGGTCATCGAAGATCGTGTACATCGAAGAGCCTGGATCGGAAGGAGGACCTTATTGCCCTGAGGTGCTTCGGTGTGGCATCCAGTCAATGCATGTTCCCACGACGAGACTGCCCGCTGCCGAGAGGTGGCGGGCATTTTAGCGAAGACTAACGGAACAAGTTCCCGCTTCTGAAGTTTTGAAGCGGGAAGCACCTCCGAGCTCCCGCAGCCCGTCTTGGGCCCACCGGGGCAAAAGGGCTCGGGGCGGGCTGTTTTGCGTCGTCAATCTGGGCGGTCAATAATGCCTTCCTTCGCTTCGGCGGAACGGCGCTTTGCACCAGCCGCACAGTGTCCGCATCGACCGTAGCGGGGCTGCCAAGGTTCACAGTCACTTGTCCTCGTCTATCCTGGTGACGTCGCCGATCAACTCGATCGGCTGGCCTTTCTTCGCCTTGGTGATCGAATGCCGGAAATTGTAGGCGTTCGGTTGGGATCGAGACGCTGACCCGATCCTCCGTGACCCGCCACCGCACGGTCGCCATGATCGCCACTCCGTCCTTGATCCCGCGAGCCATAGAACCGATTCTGGGGCGGCCGATGGCCTAGTCAAAAAGACTGCTAATATTCAGTCGCCTCTTGCCACCTAGGTTACATCAAGGAATATAATCCTTCCGTTGCGGCGACCCTTCAACGGAGATCGCCATGTTCCAGAAGACCCTCGCCGACACCTTGGCCGCCCGCGAAACGGTCCGCATCACTTGCGGCCATCCCGCGTGTTGCAAATCGACTCAGCTCGACATCCAGGCGCTGATCGATCGGTTCGGCCCAGATCATGGCTCAATGCACTGGGATCTGGTCGGGTTCTTTGTCTGTTCGGATTGCAAGGCAGATGGTCGCGATCGCCGGCCGGTGTTCTTCACCTTCGTGCCCGACTATCGAGGCCAAGACGAAGCACGCACCAGGCGTGTTTCGAAGCCGACTTTCGGCCGCAGGTGAAGGCGCTGGCGAAGGTCGGCACCTGTCAGGGGCAGCGCTGCCAATAGGTGGGGCGCCAGGCGCGCGGGACGCTTCGGCGAATTTCGATCGAACCCCGAATATGAATCTATATTCATCTATGCTAATTTAGTTAATTGGAAAGTAAAAGGGAGGTTTCGACAATGTCTACATCACGTCGTGCACTGCTTTCCCTGATGGGCGCAACTGTCGCATGCGCCGCCATTTCTGGCATTGCCTCTGCGAGAGGGGGCGGCAAGGCTGGCAAGGATGGCGCGATGGACACTGGTTCCGGCCTGGTTCCAGCGAGCGGAACCAGCCCAAAGCAAGTAAAAACTTTCAAATCTTTCCAAGGCAAGGCATGCAACCGCGATTACAAATCGGTTTGCCCAACGACGCCGATTGGCAAATGTGATCTTCAAAGCAAGATGGGGCAGTTGTCACCCGCCTGTAGAACTTTCGTTGAACAGCATCGCTGAAAGCAGCAGGACCGCGTCGTCAGCGTGTTCGAGGAAATCACGCCGGAGCCAACCTTTATTGCGCTGGCCGGATGCCCTTCCCATCTCAATCCATCCGGCCGTATTCTGTGTCAAAGGCCCGCTGCTCTCCCCCGGGGCATTTTCGGCCATGTGTGCCGCTAGGCCTCGCCGGCAGCACCAGCACCACAACCGCGAATGCTGCCATCAAGAGGCCAGCCGCACATGGTGACGATGCGGCGCTACCTGACGGCGCCAGCGAACCTCGAGGCGGCGAGAGCGCTGGACAGGCTCAACAAACGAGCAAGCCCTTGAAGAGCGTCCAGCGTGCAAGCCGCTTGTTGGTCGTGTTGGATACGATGACAGCCTCGCCGAGCTTACTGCCGTCATCGAATAGCGCGCAGTTGAGCGGTGTCGATTAGGTTCTGCTTGGCGTCGAAAGCAGTTGGCGAAAGACTTGCTCGTGGATGACGATGGTAGGCGTGCTGCGGAGCAGCGCGATCTTGATCGCCTCACGGCAATGGCCCCGCAGAGCCGGAGCGACGTTTCGCGGATGACTGCGGGAGCGTGACCGCCAGTGGGAGTATCAACGCGCGGAACGATATAAACTCCCATGCATTTAGCTAGGTCGTTCAAACACTCTTTCGTCTGGGAGCTGGATCGTTGTAATCGGGAGGCTGCGATTTGGCCGACCAGAAAACCAGTGAAGTTTGCATCGTTGACCTGATACCTGCCCTGCGAGCTTTCGCGCGGACCCTCTGCCGCATTCCCGACGATGCCGACGACCTGGTGCAGGAGACGCTGACGAAGGGTCTCGCGAACATGGACAAGTTCGAGCCCGGCACGCGCATGAAGTCCTGGCTCTTCACGATCATGCGCAACACCTACTACACCCACGTCAAGTTTGCTGCGAGGGAAGCGCCTGGCCTGCTTGACTGCGCTTCCTCGAGGCCGGTTTCGGAAGCGACGCAGGAATGGACTGTACAAAGCAAGGAGGTTCATGGCGCCATCCAGAGGCTGCCTGAACACCAACGCGAAGTCTTGATGCTGATAGGCGTTCTGGGCGTCAGTTATGAGGAGACAGCCGAGATATGCGGCTGCGCGGTGGGCACGGTGAAAAGCCGGCTTAACCGCGCTCGCGCGAACGCTCTCGAATTTCTTGGAGAGAGTTCGCTGCAGACATTGATGGAAAGGCGAAATCAGCTATCGGACGGTCAACGCCACATCGAAGCGGATAGACGCTTCTAGTTGAAACATTGGGCCAGCCTTTCCACGAGCGCACTGCATTTGACCTGCGTGCAGGGCGAGGCATACCCGCGTCTCGATATTGAGGGCGGGGGAAAGTTCAAAAAAAGAACAACTCGGCTGTCCTCTCCGACCAGGGCACGTGTCGATCACGCTCACCGAGACGGTGCTCGGATACGTCATTGGTACCGCCCTCGGCGTGGCAGCCGTC
The DNA here is from genome assembly GCF_040319965.1 of Mesorhizobium sp. M0830. Taxonomy (NCBI): domain Bacteria; kingdom Pseudomonadati; phylum Pseudomonadota; class Alphaproteobacteria; order Hyphomicrobiales; family Phyllobacteriaceae; genus Mesorhizobium; species Mesorhizobium sp. M0830. The sequence continues at coordinate 12,080 of NZ_JAMYOR010000082.1, forward strand.
GTCTGGCTAGGGCTTAGCCGTGCATCCTCGATCCGTTCATAAAGGCGCTGAACCCCGCTTGGTGCTCGCTCCTATCTTCGTGCTCTGGCTCGGCCTCGGGCTGTGGTCGAAGGTGGCGCTATCGGTGACGCTGGTGTTCTTCATCACCTTCTTCAACGCCATGCAGGGCGTGCGGGAAGTCAACCCGGTGGTACTGGCGAACGCGCGGCCCTCGGCGCCAAGCGCTCAAGCCTGCTGACGCACGTCTACTTCCCGGCCGCGGCCAGCTGGATCCTATCGTTGCTGCGCACCTCGGTCGATTTCGCGGTGGTCGGCGTGATCATCGGCGAATACCTTGGCGCCTCCGCCGGCCTTGGCTGTCTGATTGCCCAGGCGGAAGGCAATTTCGATGCGGTCGGTGTCTTCGCCGGCATTATAATCCTCGCGATTTTTGTGCTGATCATCAACCGCACCCGCGACATCGCCGAGGCCCGTCTGATCCAGTGGAGCCCGCATTCGACCGAGAGCCGGGCCACCTGACGGCGGTCGGCAATGATGCCGGCCGGCGACCAAGGTGACGACTGTACTGAGGCTAGCCGGCCGCTTGTTGCCGCGAGCGTCTGAGCCTGACCTGATCGCTCCAAGGACCCGGCAAATTAGTAACTTGAGTGACCGTCAGGTCAAATGACCGAACCACGCCGCGGTCATTTGCGCAGAATGGCAATGCCGGCATGCTTTAAGGGTCGAGCTTGCTCGGCCACGTCGACTTCCCCGCGTCCAAGGTGCTTCGGCCGAGCGACGGGCCCACTCAGCCGCCGCAGCTTCGTTGCCTACCATTTTAGCAGGTGCTAAGCTTTGCTACGGCTTCTTGCATCCTCAACAAGAATGCCGTAGCGGCTGACGCGGCAATGCTCACCGGCACCTGCGTCGGCCGTTCACCTTGCGGCTGAATGCCACCCGGCGGCCTAAACGGCCTGTCCTGTAATCTGGCCGGAGCCCAAAGGCGGCGGACTCCCTTCTCTGTGACCAACTGCGTGCTCGGTGACGGGGTTTCATTTTCGGTCAAGCCATTCCACGGTTTCGACATCGGTTTTGCCACGGCCTCGCCTCTGCGAACCTGGTTCCGGTTTACAGCGCAGTGTCAGGCACAAACTGGCAATCCCGATTATCCGTCGAGAAACCGCCTGCCGGGCTTGTCAGCGAGTCGGGGCGCGATAATTTTTGTTGGGAGGGGATCTTCAATCCACAGGAGACGACCATGAAACATCAAACCTTAAATCAACTGCAGACAATCGCAGAGGTGGAACCCTTGTCGACCTACCCGATCATGACCCGGCAACAGCGCATCGAGCGCTGGGCAGAGCTGCTTGCAGAACATCCGGAGCGACGCCTGAGAGCCCTGATCGGCACCGAACGTCTGAAGCGGAAAGACCGCGACGCAGTACGGTGTGAGGGCTCGCCAATCACAGTGGCTTTCGAGGATTCAGTGCTGCGTGCGTTGGGCCTGAAAGATGACACCTATGGGGAAGCAAAGCGCTTCTTCGAACTGACCGACTGGCAATTGCACGACGTGGTCTGTAGTTGTCATGTCGGGAGTATGATGACAGGGCAATGGGCTGCTGCAAGAGTCCGCCGGACAATCGGTGGCAACAGATTTCTGAATTGGCTCAGACAGAGAATGCGGCACTGAGGTCGGTAAGACTGCGACACTTATTTCGGAGAGCGGCATTCCTTCGTCCTGCGTGCTTTGCGAAAACTTTCAGCAGCCTCGCTATCTCGTCGCGGGAACCCGCCCACCCTAAGTCGCCCGGCTCCGCATCGGCCCGCCGCTCTCCCTCGATGCAGCGGGCCTTGGTGTTAGGCGCCAGTTCGGCTCGCCGCTCAGTTGACTTCACATCAAAAACGACGATGCGATCGTTGACCTTTGACCCGTCGAAATGGGCAGTCAATGCCGGTACGCAACAGCGGTCGCCGAAGCCAGGAAGACGTTGGCATGGCCGCAACCTGTTCGACCGGCCGCGGGTCGTCGTCCAATTAAAGGCCGCAAGGATCAACTTGTGCGGATTGTGTTTGCCTTGCCGTGATCAATCTTCGTCAACCGCGATCTGGCCTCTACCACGCGCCGTTGCGCCGCCCGTATCCTGTTGCAGAGCGCGATATTGATGCCGACGCCGCAGTTTTCATCCAGCATCTCGTTGGCATTTTCGAGGGCAAGCTCCTCTCGGTTAAGTCGCTGTCGGGCTCGCGTCAGTTCCAGATCCAAAAATTTCATTATTCCGCGTCCATTACGGTCCCTTCGATTGGTAAACCACTTGCGATTGCCTTTGGTTCCCTGCTGTTCGTGAGAAGCCCTGACGGCCCTGGGCCTCACTGTCCAATCGTCGGCCCTGTCGTGCCGACAAGATCTCGACGATCCCCGCCGGTCGAGCAGGAGGTCATTATCTGTAGCGAGCCCTTGGCGTCCCTACTCGTGCGCGCCCGATATCGGCCGAAGCGCGGCTGCGTGTTTAGCGCCGCAGTCAGTAAACGCTCGGCGACGCCAGTAATGCAGCAATGACAAAACGAATGCGGGCGGGGTATCTAACGCGCGTGACTTCGCCTCCTACGCTCACTACTGCGTGCATTTCGACGAGCAAGTCTAAGTTCAGCAAGGGTTGGTCTCCACCAGCCTCTGAAGCGTTCGCTCGGCCCGGCGGCTGACCGAGCAGGCCAAGTGCTCACAAGTTCGGCCAGGGTTGCCGAACGCCACTTGCCCCAAACGAAATCACCTGTCGCAGGCATCGCATGGGGATAGAAGGTGGCTGCGTCAGATAGCTCAACGAGTTCACCGGAAATTTCAGTGAATACGACTATCCCGTACTGCATGGTTGCGACGGCGCGGCCCAAAGTAGGCAGATCCTGAAGTGGCAACGGATAGCGATGGCGCCTACGTTCACTAGCCCGCTGTTGTGCGGCCTTATAGGCTGCCGTGTTTCTGGTTGCCGCAAGTCGCCGTTTCCTTTCCTCCGGTTCGGCGTGCTGCGCAGCCTGTTCGATGTGTGGCCATCGACGCCGGAGCGTCTCATATGAGCGGAATGGAACTCTCCAGGCCCGCAACTCATCGTCCCAACTCGCCCACGGGACAGCATGCAGTTCTTTAACCACCGTCTTGGAATAGGGCGTGCGAATGCGCAGGTCATCCGCGATTTCCAGATACCGGCTCGATATCGGGTCGAAGGCGAAGGCATCTCGTCCCTTGCTCTCGTCATGGGGCGCCCGCAATGCCGCCTCTTGCTCCAGCCAGCGGTCGATCCGCCGGGCCGCTGTCTTACCGGGCACGAACCAGCTCTTGCGCTCGTCGCTCCACCTGGCACGCGGAAAAGCTTGCTGAAACCGCTCGACCGCCATTCGATCGTACGCAAAGCCGACTTCGGCACCAATTGCATCCTGTTTGTGCGGCGCAGGACGAGCGTTGGGGTCCGTCATCGTAAAATCAACCGAGTTCGCTGCATGCGAACGCGGCGCCGGGCCAAAGGTTCATCAGCCGGGCAAGTCCGCAGGAATATGGCGCTATGATGCCAACGCCCAAGACGTGGGTGAAACTTTCCCCACGCTTGGCAGTTTAAGCAGGGTCCGGAGGATCCACGATGTCATGCGGCTAGAGCCGAGCGGTCGCAAAGGCTAGTTCGCGTCCCACAAAGGGGACGCAGAGGCGAGACATGTTATCGAGACACATGATCTGTCACCAGCGCAGGCGCGGGAGTCGGTACGTCGCTACGGAATGACTGGCGAAAGATTGTGACGAGGCCGCCAAGCCCCTACAAAGACCACTGAGGATCAACAACCAAGTCTTTCTTGCTCTCCAAGAGTTTGTCGAGAACTCGGATGATTCGCATCGCAACCTTCAACCTGAACGGCGTGAACGGTCGCCTGCCCGTGCTCATCAAGTGGCTGGGTCAGAACGACCACGACATCGTGTGTCTTCAGGAATTGAAGACCTCGGACGAGAAATTTCCCGCCGAAGCCATCAGGAACGCCGGTTACGGCGCGATCTGGCACGGGCAAAAGTCCTACAATGGTGTGGCCATACTCGCCCGTGGGAGGGAGCCGGTGGAACGTCGACGCGGCCTGCCAGGCGATCCCGACGATACCCACAGTCGGTATATCGAGGCCGAGGTGGATGGAATTGTGGTCGGCTGCCTCTATCTGCCCAACGGCAATCCAGCGCCCGGCCCGAAATTCGACTATAAGCTCCGCTGGTTCGACCGTCTGATCAGCTACGGTAAGCTACTGCTCAGGGAAGGTGTCGCGAGCGTTCTCTGCGGCGACTACAACGTCGTGCCAACGCCGATCGATGCCGTGGTACCAAGGCGTTGGCTAGGCGATGCAGTCTACTTTCCGGAGAGCCGGCAAGCCTACGCTGAAATGCTTGGTAACGGCTGGATCGATGCCGTTCGTCGCATCCATCCGGAGAAAGGCATCTACACCTATTGGAACTTCTCCTACCGGGGCGGTTATGATCGGAGTTCCGGCCTCCGGATGGACCATCTCCTCGTCAGCCCATCACTTTCGAACAGGCTACGTGATGCCGGCGTGGAAGCTGACGTGCGAGGTTGGGAAAAGCCGAGTGATCATGCGCCAGCCTGGATAGAACTCGACCTCTCCGCCCAGGTTGCGGGTCATGTCAATCGTGAGGCTGGATGATCGTCGCTCCCGGAAGCGAAGGGTTTCTTTGACATCGCGGCGCGGACCACGGCCATCCGGCAAAAGGAACAAAATGCGGGGCCGCTAGTTGAGATTTGTTGAGACCAGAGCGGCGGCGTCCTTACTGCTCTATCTGGCCCTTACAACGAGGATAGCAGTGGGTATTCTTGAAAGCGTGAAGAAGGCGGCCGAGCTAGCGACGGGTATTGGGCGACCGAGAACGCAAGAACTCGCCGAACTGGTGAGGTTGAAGAAACCACTCGAATTTCGGTTCAAGGACGATGGCCTCGTGCCGAACCATCCGTTCTGGCCATTTGTCGTCTATCGTGGCGCCGTGAAGCCGATGGAGCAATTCGACTTCGCGGCCGTGCTGGAAGAGCTTTTCGAGGCGAATGGCTGGCGTGACAGCTGGCGTGACGGCATCTATCACTACGTTCATTACCATTCCCGCATACACGAGGTGCTTGGGGTTGCGCGCGGAACCGGCAGGGTTCGGTTCGGCGGCAAAAGGGGCCGGATATTATCCTTGAAGGCTGGCGACGTGGCCGTTCTACCGGCCGGCACCGGACACCAATGCCTCGGCGAGAGTGATGACTTTCTGGTGGTCGGTGCTTATCCGGCATCGGGGACTTATGACGAATGCACGACAGCCCAGGAACATGAGCGGGCATTGCAAACGATTCCCAAGGTTGGCCGTCCCCGGAAGGATCCAGTCTATGGGAGCAAAGGCCCGCTGCTGTCAGTATGGCCGAAATGACGACGACATGGCCCCGGCGGTCGCGCCGGGACCATTGAAACCCGTCTCAATTCAAGCCGCTTTCAGCTCGGCCGCCCGGTCGTTCACGCCGGCTTCGCCCAGAGACGTCAGGGCCTTATCTGTAGCTTTCTCTTCCTCGAGGGTCGCGCTCAGAAGTTCAACGATATCGTCCTTGCCAAGCGAGGTAGCCCACGCAATTAAAGTGCCGTAGCGCGCGATCTCGTAGTGCTCGACAGCCTGCGCGGCGCCGACGAGCCCGGCGTCAAGCGACTTCGAACCCTCATACTCCTCGAGAATTTCGGATCCCTCCTCGAGAATGCCGTCGATGGCCGGGCAGGTTTTCCCGCGCGCAGCCGCGCCGAGGATTTCGAAAACCTCCTCAAGCCGTTCCACCTGGGCTTCGGTTTCGGCACGATGCTTTTCGAAGGCTGCGGTGACCTGCCCGTCGTCCGCGCCCTTGGCCATCTTCGGCAAGGCCTTCAGAATTTTTTTCTCGGCGTAGTAGAGATCTTTGAGACCGTCGAGGAACAGATCCTCAAGGCTCTTGGTCTTCGCACTTGCCTTCTTAGTGGTTGCCATCGCTGTGTGCTCCTTGTTGGCTTGTTTCGCGTCGTGGGCATTTTCTAACTCGGAGAGAAGCTGGCAGTTCCCTTGCTGTCCAATTAAATGAGTCGTCCATGACACTTCGGCGCCAGTTCGGCATTTGGCCGTATCCGTCGTTTTCCACGCCGTTGTCAGCGCGAGGAGGGCGATGCCGATGTCTTCGATTTCCGCGCCCAACTCGGCCTATGCGCTGGCGGCGAGGCCGGTGAATGGCGGCAACCCTTCGCATCGCATTCGAAGTCTCCTGCGCGAACAAGATTTGGCCAATCCAGAGCATGTACCGTTGGGCCTGAGGTGGCGATGAGGCCCTTCCGTCGCAGTTCCTGAAGCATTCTGTTCACGTGGACCGTGGACAAACCCAGCGCATCTCCAAGCGCCGCCTGCGTAATCGGAATGTCGGCTATGTGGTCCTTGATGCGTCCTACCGAACGCAAGCGGTAGATCAGTTCACAAAGGATGTGAGCCATACGCGTGAAAGCCTCGCGCCTTCCGACATTGGTGACCCATTCCCTGTATATGGCCGCGTCGATCAGCGTCGAGCGCCAGAACGCGGTCGCGATGCGGGGGTGCTGTTCGCAAATGGCGCGCAGAGCATCGTGGCGCATGAAGCCTAACCGGGTCGGTATGAGCGTCGAAAAAGTGCAATCGATCACCGAGAGGTGCAGACTGTGCAGATCCGGGAGGTCGCCAGCCACGAGGGCAAGAAGCGCCGTAAAGGGGCCTATGCCATCGGCGACTTGGTCCAAGACGTCAGATGATGGCCTGGCGCCTGCATTACTGGTCGTTGCAATAGGCTTGGGTCTTCGGACTGGCAGCCGCCGGCCTAGGTTAGACGGTCGCGACAGATGGTCCACAGAAGGGGAGGCACGGTCTGGACCAAAAGACCCCATCGGGAACAAAGGCGCGGCTAGGAGCTTATGGGATTGGCCGCTCCATTCGCGGCAGCAAGATCGGAGAAGATCATGAAGAGGACTTGGAAGAAGCCCGTCATATGCGAAGTCGCGGCGGGCATGGAAATATCCCGCTATCTGCCTGCCGAAATCAAGAAGAAATGACGCACCGGCGGGTTCGGCATCGGCTGTGCTCGCTTGGTTGCCTGACACTGGTGCAATAGCAACTGGAGTTCGTCACGGCGTGTGGATTAGGATAATTGGATCCGCAGCGGGTGGCGGTTTTCCCCAGTGGAACGCCAACGACCGGCTCAACAGGGCGGCGCGAGCGGGCGCTCCCGGCGTCCGCTCGCGCCTTCAGACCAGTGTCGCGGCATCCTCAGACGGGCGACGGTGGATTCTTTTCAACGCGTCTCCAGACATCCGCCAGCAGATCGCGGATAATACGGAACTCCAGCCGCATTCGAATATGTCGGCCCGTGCCACGCCGATGGCCGCCGTGGTCGTGACCGGCGCCGAGGTCGACCAGATTGCGGGGCTCCTCAGCTTGCGCGAGCGACAATCCTTTGCCCTCTATGCAACCGAGCAGGTCCTTGCGGTCATCGCCTCCAATTCGATTTTCGATGTCCTCGATGCTCGGATTGTTTCGCGCCGCCGCCTTCCCGCTGAAGGCGTCGTTGATCTTCGCGATGCTGGGGGGGCGGAAATCGGCGTCCGCATCGAGGTCTTTCCCGTTCCCGGCAAGGTGGCGCTCTTTCTTGAAGATAACGGCCGACACGAGCTCCGTCACGCCGATGGCGGAACCATAGGGGTTCGCCTGATGGAAGGAAGCCGTTCGTTGCTCTTCGTCCCCGGCTGTACAGCCGTCGATGAAAGATTGCAGCAACGGATTGCCGGCGCCGACATGCTTCTCCTCGACGGTACGGTATTCACGAACGACGAGCTCATTACGGGCGGTGTTGGCGTGAAGACCGGAGCGCGCATGGGGCACATCGCCATGTCCGGGCCTGACGGTGCGATCGCACGTCTGAAGGATATACCGGTCGGTCGCCGCATCTTCATTCATATCAACAACACAAATCCAGTTTTGGACGAGACATCTCCTGAGCACTTGGCCGTGCGCGCGGCCGGATGGGAAATTGCGCAAGACCGGATGGAGCTTGTGCTGTGACCGATTTTTCCGATGTGGTCGGCAGCGGTCTTGACGCGCAAAATCTGCGCGCCGTACTTCTGCAAGTCGGTCACGAGCGCTATCACAACCGACACCCCTACCATCGCAGAATGGTGGAGGGAGCGATGTCAAAGGCCGAACTGCAAGCGTGGGCGCTCAACCGCTATTGCTATCAGGAGGCAATCCCGCGCAAGGATGCCATCATCCTCTCCCATGCCGAGGATCCGGCATTCAGGGCCGTATGGCGTCAGCGCATCGAGGACCATGACGGCAAGGACGGCCGGAGCGGCGGCATTGCGCGCTGGCTGCATCTCGCGACCTCGCTCGGTCTTTTGCCGGAAGAGGTGAAAAACCAACGGCTTGCGCTGCCTGCAACGCGCTTCGCGGTGGAAGCGTATGTCAATTTCTGCGCCTCCCATACCCTGCTCGAGGCAGTGGCGTCTTCCCTCACGGAACTTTTCTCGCCCGATATTATCGCCGAACGCGTGCCCGCCTTGCTGGCTCGGTACGACTTCGTCACCACCGACGCGCTCGCCTATTTCGACCGACGGCCAGACCAGGCCGCGCGCGATTCCGAATTCGCGCTGGACTACGTGCTTCGCCACGCCGACACGGCAGAACGCCAGCAGAAGGTTGTCAATTCCCTGGTTTTCAAATGCGATGTGCTTTGGGCGATGCTCGATGCACTCGACTACGCCTACGGGCGCGAGGGGATTGTGCCCCCTGGCTGCTTTCGTCCGGAGGCGATAAGATGACGGTGGACCGCCCAAGAGCGTTTGTATCGCGGCAATCTCTCCCGCGACTCGCGCCCTATGTACGCCTGCGCTTTGATCCGGTCCGGCATGCTTGGGCGGTGCTGTCTCCCGAGCGCGTTTTCTGGCCGGACGCAATCGGGCTGGACATCTTGCAGCGCTGTGACGGCAAGACGCCGTTCAGTGTTATGGTGATGTCTCTTGCTTTGGAATACGACGCCGACGGCGGGGAGATCGACCGTGACGTCGGCGCGTTTCTGCAACAATGGGCCGACCGGCTTTTGGTGCGGCTGTGACGGAGGTGCCGCTCCCACCCATCGCCATGCTGGCGGAGTTGACGCATCGCTGTCCTCTGCAGTGCCCCTACTGTTCCAATCCCCTCGATTTGCTAAAAGCCGACCGCGAAATGGCGACGGAATGCTGGCTCGACCTCTTCCAGCAAGCAGCGGATATGGGTGTTCTCCAGGTGCATCTTTCGGGTGGCGAGCCGATGCTGCGCCGGGATCTCGAACAATTTGTTTCGGCACTTGCGCATGCCGGTGTTTACACCAACCTCATCACCTCTGGTGTTGGCCTTGCCGGGGCCCGGCTGGAAGCACTTGCAGGTGCTGGACTGGACCATGTCCAGGTGAGTTTTCAGGGAGCCAACGCCGAAACGACCGCGCGCATCGGACGCCATTCCGGGGCTCACGCGAACAAGCTTGCTGCCGCCCGGCAGGCGCGGGAACTCGGGTTGGCGCTTACGATCAATGCGCCGATCCATCGGCACAACATCGCGCAAGTTCCGGACTACATCGAGCTGGCGCTCTCGCTTGGCGCCCAGCGGTTGGAGATCGCCAATATACAATATGCCGGTTGGGCGCTGCTCAATCGTCGTCATCTGCTGCCCGATCGCGCCTCGATAGAGCATCAGGCCGCGACTGTGGAGGAGGCGCGGGCACGACTTGTCGGCGTGTTGGAGATCGATTTCGTCCTGGCCGACCATTTTGCCACCTATCCCAAGCCCTGCATGGGTGGTTGGGGACGCGATGCTTTCGTCATCGCACCGGACGGCGCCGTGCTGCCATGTCATGCGGCAGCGACCATTCCATCACTGCGCTTCGAGCGCTTCGGCTCGCGGCCGCTGGCCGATATCTGGCGGGACTCACCGGCATTCGAGGCCTTCCGCGGAACGAACTGGATGCTTGAGCCTTGCCGCAGCTGCGAGCGGCGTGAATTTGATTGGGGCGGCTGCCGTTGCCAGGCGCTGGCGCTGGCGGGCGATGCGGCTGCGACTGATCCCGCATGTGTCAGGTCGCCCCTCCATGCCGCGATTGCTACGCTGGTTGAGGAGGCCCTTTCGACATCCGAAGGCACCGGAGGAGACCTCATCGCGCCCTACGCCTTTCGCCGCATCGCCAGCGCTTAAGCTCTTATCGTACGTTGACAGCTGTGTCTGATCAGCCAGTTGCCACGAGGCATGACGATCCAGTGGAACCTTTTCGTTGGCCGGGAATTAATCCAACTCCCCGAATGTTCAGGGCCCGCCGTGCAGTTCCCTCGGTACAAGGATTGCTGGATGCACGACGACGGAGTCTCGGGGGGGGGGGGGGGGGGGGCGCCGGGGGGGGGGGGGGGGAGCGCCGGCGCCCGCGGGGGGGGGGGCGCCCCGGCGGCGCGGCGCGGGGGCGGGGGGGGGGGGGGGCTGCTGGGGACAATAGGGGCGTGGGCGGGGGGGGGC
>NZ_JAMYOR010000083.1:0-22397 GCF_040319965.1 Mesorhizobium sp. M0830
ACGTCTCGCAAGCCATGATCCTTGTCGCAATGGGTGGCAATCTCATCCGCCGAAACGCTCATCCGTGAATTTCAAAACGGACTCTAAGAAGATTGGGTAGCGGATGGTAACGGAAGTAAAGCCGCGCACGTTCGACCGGCGTCTTGACCACTGCGAGACATTCGACGCCCTTCTCCTTCAGGGCCGGGTTGAGCTGCGCCATCGCCGCGACATGGCGCCGGCAGAACGGACAGTGCAGGCCTCGAAACAATCCGATCAGTAACGGGCTACGGCCTCGAAAATCATCGAGCGCGATCTTGCCTTCGCGCGAGATCGCGTCGAGCATAATATTCGGTGCCCGGTCGCCCGGCTGCAGCGGGCGGTCGACATTACTCGTGGACATGGACAACCTCCTCGCCCGGATCAGTCAAGAAGAGGCAACACGCCCAGCGCTTCGGTGTTGAGTCCGTGCTGGGGGCGCAAACCTTCCTGCGCCGGGCAAAATGGCGTTCGGCCTCTGCCATAACGCCGAGGTCGAAATTACGCGCGTTGCAAGCCCATCATAACACGAAAAAAGCATCTGCGGGTCGCCCGTGTGACGGTGCTCGAACCCCGCCAGTATTTCCACGCATGCGACGGCACCGTAAAGTTATCGCTTGCAGGGTAAAGTGGTGGCGTCCTCACCCAAGTTTCATGCCAGCGGTGACGTGAGTGATTTCGCGCCAAGTTTCCGTGGCAGCGAAGCGCAGTTCACGATGGTCGGCGGATCGTTCTCGTCGTCGTATCGGCTGGTGCGAGTTCTCCGCTCGGTTGTTCAATCCCTTGTGCCGGCGATGTTCGACCTGCGGCATGATCTCTCGACCAGCCACAGCGGATCATGAAGCGCTTCAAGCCATCCGGCCAACTTAAGCGGTTCGTTTCCATCCACGATCCGTTTGCCACCTGTTTCACTTTCCCCGCCACGCTCTTTCACGTAAGAGCCGAGCTTGTCGGTGATCATCACGCGCGGTGCATGACTCTGCTTTTTCAGCAGTTTGCGCATCAGCCGCTTTGCAGCCTTGGCATTTGTGCTGGGGATCGTTCACAGCGGGATTCTGGTTAAGCGTCTGCGTGCTCTGGTGCTCGGAGCGCTTGTTGTTATGGCCGCCGTGCGCTTTGTGCCGCTCGGCGCGGTCCTATTCTACATCGGGAGCGCAGCGACGATGCTGGCGCTGTGGCCGCTGGCCTACGAGATGTGGCGACAATCAGGAGAGCGGCGCGCTGAGCAAGCGCCAACCGTGGCAGGCTGATCACACCGTGAGGTGCGAGCTTGATCGGCGGGAGCGAAATCAAACTTTGATACCCCGGATACCGTCTTTACGCCGCTCTCGGCGCTATTTGGGCGACCGTTACGAAACGCGTGATGCCGCCCTATGCCGCCCTTGGTCAGCCGCCTTCGCCTCATCGATGCGGTGAACTTGAGCCGGAAATACGGTGTGGATGCTTCCGGACGTCGCACAAATGGGGAGCAGCCAATCCCGTGAGCTAAAACCGCGCCTATGCGGCCCGACGTGCCCCGCAGTGCTGTCAGCCGCCCGTCCGCGCGGCTTCATCGACCGAAGGAAATTCCCCACCCAGCCAAGCACTCGGTAGTGCACTCGATGTTGGCCCAGCGGATGATCCTGTCACGGTCGCGTTGACCTGAGATCGGGTAATTTCGAGCGCGTTCATGAATTCGGGGGTCGCAGTCGGCTGTCGGAACGCAGTGGTGAGTTCGGGTCAGGGCGAGGAATATCGCTCAGGTGTGGTAGCTCTAACTGCTCTGATTGAGTGCGCCAGGAGCTTACTCACAGCCGCTAGACGCCACACCATCTGCCAATGGCGACCCCCCGAATTCTAACCTAGAGACTGCCTGGTCAGCCAAGCCGATCGGGCACCTGCAGCCCCATCAGTTGTGTCGCATCCGCGGTCCATTTCAGCGTCAGTTCTCTCGCCGGCAACTGTTTGCCAAGCGCGGCCGACTGTCCGGCCCACAGCGGCGAGAAATCCCCTGACCCCGATGCCTCGGCCTTGGTCCTGAGGGGCATCACGGCGGAGGTTGCGAGCGGGAAGTCCGGGATGCTGGCGCCCATCGGTCCCATTTCACGCATGAAGCGGTTGACGATAGCCCGTGCCGGACGCCCGGTGAACACGTTGGTAAGTGTCGTCCCGTCATCGTGCGCATATGCCAGCGCGCTTTTATGGACCGCGCTGGCCAGAGATTCTGGACAGCGCAGGTAGGCGGTGCCGATCTGCACTGCCGACGCGCCGAGCATGAAGGCGGCGGCGATGCCGCGCCCGTCGGCAATGCCGCCCGCCGCGATCACCGGCACTGCGACTGCATCGGCGATCTGCGGCACCAGCGCGAATGTGCCAGGCTGACTCAAAATATCCGAGCCAAGAAAGACCCCGCGATGGCCTCCTGCCTCCGCGCCTTGCGCGATGATTGCGTCGCAGCCGCGCACTTCGAGCCATCGCGCCTCTTCGACGGTCGTCGCCGAGGCAATCAGTTTCGCGCCGGTGGCCTTCACCCGCTCCAACAGGTGCAGTTCCGGCAGGCCGAAGTGGAAGCTAACCACTTTCGGTGAAAGTTCCTCGACGATGGCGCATCCCGATTCGTTGAAGGTAATGGGGGCTGGACCGGAGGGAATCGCATCGGCGTCGATGCCGAACTCGCTGTAATAAGGCGCGAGGCGCTTGCGCCAGGCCGCTTCGCTATCCGCATGGGCAACCGGCTGCACGTGGCACATGAAATTGAGGTTTAGCGGCCGGCTGGTGCGTTGCCGGACGATACCGAAGTCAGCGCGTATCTTGTCGTCGGCCAGCATGGCGCATGGCAGCGAGCCGAGCCCGCCCGCTTCGCAGACCGCGATCGCCAGTTCAGGCCCGGACGAACCCGCCATCGGCGCCTGCAGGATCGGCAGCTCGATGCCGAAAAGATCAAGGATGCGTCGGTTCGGCCACATAGCAATGTCCCCGTCCACCAGTATGACGGTTTTTTGGACACGAGATCAGGCTACCATATCCGTTGCCCAACTTCCATGCGTTGAGATAGCCAAGTGCCAGCGCAGCGTTTGCAGAAGCGCTCGTTCGGCGCGAACGCTTGCTATCCATCACCGTTCCGGACGTTCACGAACGGATCTGTAGCGTCTGGATCGGTCACGGAGCGCCGCTCCGCGACGGCTTACAATTCGACCTGTTCGGAAATAGCCAATGCGCCGTCCACTTCAATGCCAAGATAGCGGACGGTGCTGTCAAGCTTATTGTGCCCGAGGAGCAGCTGCGCGGCGGCTGTTGCCTGTCTTCTTGTAAATCAGCTCTTCATCGCTGCGCCCGCAGGTAGGGAGCCGATTTCGAGTGTCGGCAACAATTAGGGCCGTGAGATGACGTCGCAGCTGCGGTAATCAGAACATGCGATAAGGACTTGTACGTTTCGAGCCTGATAGCGTTCTCTTCCATAAGTGATGCCCCACACCACGGCGGTAGAGTTCCCGACGCAAAGCCGGAGCTCAAAAATCTGCTCGCACAGCTTATTAGTACTAGGGACAAGCTGGGCTGCCAAGGACCTGATGGCGGAGCAGTTGCGCGCGGGGAAACCTTTGATACGTGATGCTGTATGAGGTCGCGCTCGACGACGGGACGGTCGTTGCGATCGTCACCTTCGCCGCTGCTGCCGACTATGGCTAGATTTTGCCGAGCAGCCGCTCGTATTCATGTTCCGGCTCGCTATAGGTGCCGTCTGCGATCTGAAAGAGGCCATCACGATCCCGGATAAGAATTTCACCACGGTTCGCTCTGATCAGCCCCTTGCCTTCAAGTTCCTGGATGGCGACGGTCACGCCGGGGCGCCGCACGCCGAGCATGACGGAAATGAACTCGTGGGTGATAGCAAATCTGTCATCCCTCACCCGGTCCTGGCACATCAGCAGCCAGCGCGCTAACCGTTCGTCCAATTTCGACCGGGCATTCACCAGGGCGGTGTAGCTGGTCTGAATAAAGAGCGTTTGGACGTAGAGAAGCAGCAGGGCTTTAAGGGTCGCGCTTTCGGACATGGCTGCCGACAACGCTGACGCAGGCACCTGGAAGCCCTCCCCGACAATCTGCATGTAGGTGTCATGTGCGGCTAGATCGCCGCCAAGCACCACCAGTGCGCCGGTCATGCCTTCCAGACCTATCAGGCCGACTTCCGTATCGCGGCCTTTCGGAATCTTAGCAACGACGGAGGCGATGCCGCTTTCCAGGAAATAGACGTATTCGATCGGGAACTTGGCGGTTTCAAGGGGAGTGCGCAACGGCAGATCCACCCGTTTCAGATGTGGCTCGAGTAGGTCGAGGTCTGCGCGAGAAAGTCGCTTCAACAGGGCATTGCGATAGGTGATGTTTGGCTGGTTAGACATGACTCCACCCTTCATAGGGCAAGAGCTCAGTGATCTCCCAGCCGTTCGCGCCCGTGAAAACGTGCGAACGATAGGTCACATATAGGTTCTGCGGGCAACAACGCCTAATCACGTTAGGCATTTACGGACGGGCACCCGGCTTCTCCGCCGCGCGTGAAAAGGGGAATTCCAAGACCAGGACGTCGCGCTCATCGAAGATTTCGAACGAATTGCCGGTGAGGAGCGGCTTCCCGGCCAACAGTCCTTCGGCCAGGATTTCCTTGGCGGACGCCATGGCATCGTCTTCTACCACTTGCAAATTTGCGCACTCCTGCCCCTCTGGATCCTTGAGGAGCTGGCCGTCCCGGGTCCGAATGTGAAAGAAGAATCTCGGCATGGCTGCTCCGCGTTGCTCGACTTTTAAATGCGGCACGCATGTTGAATAGCGTCGGAAACGTACCAAACGTGGATATCCACGCGGCCGCGTGAACCCCTCAATAGCTTACTCAGCCAGGGCTCTCCGTTGAGATCGATCTGTCAAACCGTACGCCTAGACCATGTGCGATGGCGCTGGCTGCGATCAGGTCATCAAAGGCTTTTCCGGAAATCGGGCAGTTCGGGAGTACCTCCCGAATTGCAGATTCTGCCGTCGAGGTAGAAATGACGTCATGTCGCCTTTTTCTGGTTTCGACATATTGCTCGACCAGCATTTTCAGGCGTCTTGTTGCAATTTCATCTGCAAACATCGGGTTTCTCCTGCCGGCCGAGGCCGCATTCGTTCGCGGCGGCATACATCGATTGGTGAACCCGCCGCACGAGCGTTAACTCGATTGCCCAAAGCTGCTGTAGGGTAATTTGTTCCGGATAGCCGAGGCTTGGTAATTCCCAGACAATTGAGTGATTGGCGGCTCTCTGGCGCGGTGGCCCGAATGTCAGCTTTCGAACTCGGTCTGGAGCGGTGGCTAGAGCCGTTCGTCTCGGCTTTGAGGCACAAGACACGCCATCACAACTGATCCGAATTCGACCAACTCTACGACGACAAATTCGACCACTGGAAAACCGAACGGCGCGAGCGACCGTTGCAAGGACTCCGCCGGCAATGACCTAGACAACAACACTGCAAGCGGTGCGGTCACATCGAACACGCAGCACTGCAATAAGTGACCGAGCGCATTCGACAAACCGGGTAAGCCTCGACGGCCCGCCTTTTGGATGTGGCTGGCCGTCACCATCATTTGGTATTGTTGTAGTTGTCAGTCCACCAGCGCGGAGTGGTACTCCTACCAAGCACTTTCGAAACCGGTAGATCGCGCTGCACAAAATGAGCACTGCGAAGACGAGCATGTTGTGTAGCAATTCCCCACTTCGTTTCCCCGAGAGCGTCAGCCCCGCCTCGCAACACATCGCAAGTTGATTGGCTCATCGACAGTCTGTCTCCAAACACGGTCTCGTCCAATAAGACCGGCGACAAGCAGAAGTTTCCGTCCCACGCCAGGCGCCCAAGGTACCTGGCGCCAGTTGGCCAAATGATGTGACTACACGACTGCAGGTGGTCCAGCCACCGCAGTGCTTCGCTCTGCTGAGCGCATCTTAGGGCGGCTATTTCCCCGGAAGCCCTGCCCTTGTCTCGGGAAAAATTGCGGCAGTGTTTGTGCTGCTTGAGAATCGGCAGGAATGTGCAGGAAGCAGAAGGTCCCCGTTTTGAGCGCTGATTCCTTTCCACGCCACACCTGCCGCGATCAAGGCGCGCTGGAAAAGTTAGGAGCGGCGGGTTCATCCGGCCAAGAGTCTGTACGGGCCGAGGTTGCAAAAAGGAAAAGTTTGTCATATTGAGCGCGCGGGCCAATTGAGGGTGGCCGCCAAATCACAAAGGTCGCCCATGTCCGACGACTTCTCGCGCATCATCGCTTTCCTTGCCGTTGTGCTGGCCCTGCTGTGCGCTGGGATTCAGTTCCAAAGCGGCCACATTGAATCAACCCTGTATTTCATGATCGGCGCCATTCTGCTGACAGCGTTCACCCACCTGAACGTGCGCAACGGGTTGATTTAGGCTCTCAAGCGCCACTTGGATTAATGATTTCGAGTCGAAGCAAAATCGTCCGGCCAGTTGGGTGGAGCGATGCAATCATCGAACTGCCAGTTGTCCTGTGGGGATGTTCTGGTCGACGTGTGTGCCTTTGAGCGCCTGCCGCGCCGCAATGTCCGCTCAACCCCAGACGGATGGCGCTGTGTCCCTCTCAACGGACAGCTCTAATTACTCCAGTGCCCCTGCCCGCGCGGTCGAGGCGGCAACCGATTGCCTAACGTCGATCCCACTCTGTCCTGCGTAGCTGTTCGCATCTCGATCTTCGCCGTGCAGTATACCCCGCTTCGATGCAAGGGCCCTGCGCTCGATGCGTGTAAACGCACAGGGCCGAATGGCGCCGCAGCCGATGGTATCGCCGCGCGGCAGGCTCGCACGACTGCGGCTGGCGGACCGCCTTCGCTTTCAGGGGTCCCGGAGATCCAAAGCGATGTCCCTTGTGGGGTCATTATCCCGGCTTCGGATGGCCCAAGGACCGGTGGCACCACGATCGCATGCTCGGGAGTATTGGCAGGAACGGCTGTCCCAACTGGTAGCGGAATACCGGGAGCACTCACTGCGCCTTCGTTTTGGGCGGGTGGATCGTCGCCCATGCGACACCCCCCAAACTGCCTTCGCCTTTGCTCCCACCCGTTCCGCTGGTACGAACGGCGTGGAGTGGTCCATTACGTGCGCTGGCCGGTCGCGCCATTGCGCTCGCGCTCACGGCGCTTTGCCAACAGCTCCTGTGTTTTGCGCAGCAGCCATCCGCTGACGCTGGCACTCGGTTTGCTCTGCTTGCCGCACGGCCTTCGGTGCGAGCCCACCGTCAGCTTCTCCGATAGCCTCTGCTGGGCTTCGGGGACGAGTGGCTGGAACGAATCGTCCTTGGCCGCGTTGAGGGCGGTCGAGTTGAGGCCTTGGGATGAATGAAGTACCGCGGGCGAATGTAATCGCCTACAAGAACCCGGAAACCTCCCGTGAGGATGGTCGCGAATTCGACTACCAGGATTTCTTCGAGAATGGTGCCGCTGCGCTTCATCTGTTGAGCGCAGATGGTGTCATTCTGCGTGCCAACAAAGCTGAGCTCGACCTTCTCGGTTATTCCGCAGAAGCCTATGTCGGTCGCCACATTGCCGACTTCTATCCCGACCGGGAGGTGATCGACGATATCTTGGGGCGCCTCAACCGTGGCGAGAAGATCGCGAGATACCCGGCGCGACTTAGGGCCTGCGATGGCTCAATCAAACATGTCGAAATCACGTCGAGCGGCCATTTCCGGGATGGCAAGCTGATCAACATCCGATGTTTCACCATGGATGTGACCGACCTCGAGCGGACGCGGGCAGAGCTCAGGCGGCAAGACAGCACCTATCACCAGATCCTCGATAACCTCCCCGTCGCCATCTACACGACGGACCAGGACGGGACGATCACCTATTACAACCGCGCCGCCGCTGAGCTTGCAGGTAGAGAGCCCGAGATCGGCAAGGACAAATGGTGCGTGACATTCAAGCTCTTCACTCCTGACGGCAAGGAATTGCCACATGACGAGTGCCCAATGGCGATCACGCTCAGAGAAAACCGCGCTGTGCGCAATGAGCACGCCATAGCGCAGCGTCCGGACGGGTCCTTCTTCCCGTTCCAGCCTTATCCCACTCCGATCCGGGACGAGAACGGCAATTTGATCGGTGCCGTTGACATGCTGTTTGACCTGACCGAACGCCAGGTTTCGGAGGAAGCCAGGCACCATTTGTCCGCCATCGTGGAATCCTCGTTCGACGCAATCGTCAGCAAAGATCTGAATGCCATCATCAAGAGTTGGAATCGGGGCGCCGAACGGCTGTTCGGGTACACCGCCGAGGAGGCCATAGGTCGGTCGGTGACCATGCTGATCCCGGATGACAATCAGGACGAAGAGCCGCGTATCCTGGAACGCATCCGCCGTGGCGAACGGGTCGAGACCTACGAAACGATCCGCCAGCGCAAAGATGGCACTCTGGTTCCGGTCTCGCTAACGGTATCGCCCGTGCGCAATGCTGCCGGGCACATCATCGGCGCATCGAAGATCGCACGCGACATCTCATCGGCGCGGGAAAACGAGCATCGTATCCGGTTGCTGATGCGGGAGGTCAACCACAGGGTCAAGAACCAGTATTCTGTCATCCTTTCAATGATCCGGGAAACCAACAAGCGCGCCGAAAATCCCTCGGCCTTCGAACGGCAGGTTCGCGAGCGGATCATGGCTCTATCACTCTCGCATGACTTGCTCGTGTTGGGCGATTGGAGAGGCGTCACCCTTTTCGAACTGTTGCTGTCGCAAACCAAACCGTTCGGCAATGAGGGGCGCATTTCCATGTCCGGACCGTCCATTGTCCTCAGCCCCAACGCGGTCCAGTATCTCGGAATTGCCTTTCACGAACTCGCGACCAACTCAGCCAAATACGGGGTGCTGTCAGGAGATGAAGGCAACATTTCCGTCACGTGGGATATCACGGGTTCCAGAGCAGAGAGGTTCTTTCATCTCACTTGGGCCGAAACAGACGGGCCGCAGGTGCAGACCGTCGGAGAAGGCGGCTTTGGAACAGTGGTGCTGAAGCGAGTTGCGCCCCAGGCAGTTGGGGGCAAGGGGACTCTTGAGCACGCCTCGCATGGGATCACCTGGACGCTGGAAGCGCCGTTGGCCGCCGTGGAGGCATCCGTTCTCAAATGAGCGTTGACGTCGCGGGTTTCGGCACCTCGGCACTGGCGAGGAGCGGACCTTGGCGGTGGGGAAACCCTTCGGCGTCCTCGCCGGCTCGGCCTGCCGTCGGCGAACCGGCCGAGTTCCACCTCCGACACTCCGCCGGCGGCGACCAGCATGGCAAACACCGATCCTGGTAATTCGTCCCGCGGGAACGCCCGGCTTCTCCATCTTCGTATCCGGCGAAAGGCCGGCTGGATTGCCGATGTGTGCGAGCCATAACCGGGCGACAAGGCCAGCGCGAATGCCACTGCAGCACGCATACTCTCCTCATCCCGCGATCACGCGGGTTGGAGGGATCACCTGTCATGGCTCGACTTTGCGGAACGCAGGGCGTCCAGCGCCGAGCGAACAGCCCCGAGCTCTGGAGCGGCGGACTGAGATCGCCTGAAGATCAAGCGGCCGTTCCGAAAGCCGAACCCTTCGGCCGCTTTGATGCCGCGCCACTGCGATGCCGTCGATTTTGTACGAAAGCTCATTGCGATCGATTCCGGCCCGACATCAACCTTGCTGACGCCCATTTCCGCCGCTGCTATTCGTAACGCGGTCAGTTTCAGCAAAGTTGCCACTTCACCAGGCATGGTCCCGAAGCGGTCTTCGAGCTCATCGGCGAATGCGCTGATGTCTGCCTCCGAGCTCATCCGGCACAACCTCGTGTAAAGGCTGAGACGAACCGCGGGCTCGGGCACATAGCTCTCGGAAAATGCAGCCGTGACCTGCACATTGATTTCGGCAAGTTGCTTGTCGGGGTTGGGCGCACCAGCAGCACGCGAGACTGCTCGCTCCAGGAGGTGGAGATACAGGCCTGCGCCAATCAGCTTCATGTGGCCCGCCTGCTCCTCACCGAAAATGTCCCCGGCACCGCGGAGGTCAAGGTCCCTTTGGCTGATGGACAAACCGGAACCTAGCCGGTCCAACGCAAGCATCGTCGAGAGTCGGGCCCTCGTCTCGTCGGCCAGGACGGCATCGGGCTCCGTCAGAAGAAATGCAACGCCCTGAACCCGCCCTCTTCCCACACGACCGCGCAGCTGGTGCAGTTGAGCAAGACCGAACCGATCCGCACGCCAGATCACGATGGTGTTCGCCCGAGGCACATCGAGACCGCTTTCGACAATGTCGGTGCTGAGCAACACGTCGCCATCACCGTCGGCGAAACGCACGACGATTTCGTCCAGCACGCGCACCTTCATTTTGCCATGTGCCGTCTTGACCGTGAGTTCAGGGACCAAACTGTCAAGCAGATGAGCGATCGGTTCGATGTCCTCGATCCGCGGAACGACGAAGAAGCTTTGCCCGCTGCGGCGGTACTCGCGCAAAAGGGCAGCCCGCGCCGATCCCGCATCGAAAGGCGCCAGCATCGTGCGAACGGGGCGCCTCCTGGCGGGCGGCGTGTTCAGCACGCTGACTTCCTGTATGCCGGCCATAGCGGATTGGAGCGTGCGAGGTATGGGCGTAGCACTCATGCTCAATGTGTGAAGGCGAGGCGCCAGGTTTCGCAAGGCCTGCTTCAACTTGACGCCGAAACGATGCTCCTCATCGATCACAAGCAGTCCAAGATCTGCGAAGGTGACGCCCTTGGCGGCAACGGCGTGCGTGGCCACGACCACAGCGATGCGGCCGTCGCGCAGACCTTCTTTCACCTTTCTTGCTTCTGAAGCTCCCACCACTCGCGAAAGATGGGCTACCTGGAGACCCGTTCCCGCGAAGCGGCGGCTGAACGTCTCGTAGTGTTGGCGTGCCAGCACCGTGGTCGGGGTTACGACGGCAACCTGCTTGCCCGACAACGCGACGGCTGCGCATGCACGTAGCGCTATCTCTGTCTTGCCAAATCCGACGTCGCCGCAGATCAGCCGGTTCATCGTTCTGCCTGACGACAGATCGTCGAGCACCGCGCGGATGGCTTCGGCCTGGTCGGGGGTCTCGGCATAGGGAAATCGCGCCGCAAAACGAGCAAGGTCGGCACGCGGCGGCCTGATGATCTCGGCCGGCTCATTCGACCTGGCGTTCGACAGGGCAACTAGGCGCCTGCCAAGTCTGCCGATCTCGAGGAACGCAGCCCGGTGCCGTTTCGACCAGCCATCGCCGTCGAGCCGGTCGAGCGGTACTGCACCCGGATCTGAACCGTAGCGCCATATGCGGCAGAAGTCACTGACCGGGACTAGCAGCGACGCGCCGTCGCGGTATTCCAGCCTGACAATGTCTTGTCGCTGGCCGGCCAAATCGACCTGCTCGACCGCAGCAAGCACGCCGAGACCGTGTTCTTCATGTACAACGACATCGCCAATTCGCAGCTCGGGGTCGAGCACACTCTGAGGCGAGTTGCCTTGCGCTCTCAAGACCGGCCCGAATATGTCCGCCGCCGCAATCACGGCAAGGCGCGACTTCGGGTCGGCGAATCCCTCCTCGATGTTGAATTCGGCCTTGAGAAGGGAGCCTCCGGCAGCCGAACGGATTTGCGCCCAGTCGGCGACTTTTTCCATCCGTTTGCCAAGCTTTCGCACGAGCAGCTTGTCTGCTCGTTGCAGCTCCGACGCGCGTCCTGTGACCACCACGCTGACGCCCGAGCTCGTTTGAGTCTTCACATATTCAGCGAATTCATGCCCTGACCGCGACGCCTGGAAAAATTTGGGAGTTCGAGCCGTAGCAGCCGAAAGCCTCAAACACTGCCGATTTCGAACCGCCTCCTTCCAATCGTCACGCGAGAGATAGAATTGGTCCGGCAAGGGTTTCGCCGATCCAGCGATCTCCCGCCGGGCACGGCTCGCGTCCTCCACCAGATCCAGAATGCGGGCCAGTGGAGAGCCCTCAAGGCCTGCCAGGAAGGAGATCGAAGCACCCCACGCGACATCGAACAGTGATGGCAGGCTGCCATAAAGGGAGACGAGGCGCTCCTCCATCGAGGTCGTGCGCATCGCAGCTACCTCAGGGTGATTGCCGGCCTGAAAGATGAGCTCGGATGCCGGCCCGAGCAGGACCAGGTCATGAGATCGCTCGCTCCTTTGGCTGATCGGGTCATAGGTCTTGAGCTCAGAGATGGAGGTCTGGGCATCCACAACGATGCGAACCGGGCTGACATCGCCGGCGGGAAAAACATCGATGAGGTCGCCCCGCAGGGCGATTTCGCCCGGTTCGTCTACCCGATCGTCGACCACGTATCCAATTCGCTCTGCCGTGGTTTTGAAGAGCTCTCTGTCAAGCGTTTGTCCCACCTGCAAAGTGGTGAAGGCTCGGGCAATGGCTAAAGGCGGCGGCACCCGCTGGAGGGCGGATTCGATCGACGTGACGGTAATGCGCCGGAGCTTGGAGGCTTGCGTGATCGCGTGCAGGACGCGGAGCCGCCTTCCCATGTTGTCGCGTGTTGGCCAAACCTTGTCATAGGGCAGGCAATCCCAAGACGGTAGCAAGAGAATTTCTGCTTGAGGCAGGAACTGCCGCAGGGCCTGCGCAACATCCTCGGCCTCGCGGTTCGAACCGGCTATATGGAGCAAGTCTTCGATCCCCTTGTTTTCAAGAACGCTGACTAGGGCTGCCGCAACCGCAGCTGCCGGCGGAGAGCCGTCATCTTCTCCCTCCGCCACGCGGTCGTTGGATGGGCAAGTTTGCCCAGCAGCTTCTCTCTTGGGGATGGGTCTGTTCATTGGCGCACCTTGCGATCACTGCCAGAACGGCAGCGGAGCGGCTGTGTTCCGTCGGCTAAAACCTGAATCCGAGCAATCTCCTTTGTGCTGCGAAGCCGTTCGACACTTCAAAATTTCCAGCCTCGCGATGTCATAGGTTAATGAGCGGACAGCTCGGCTGACATATGGCTCACTTCAAATCGATGGGGTCAAACTATGCCGTATCTGCAAATTCGGAGTCTTGAGGCGTTGACGGACCTCTTGCACGCAGCAGATCATGCTGAGCGTCTGGATCCGCAAGAGGTGGCAGAGATCTGCCGCCGAGCAGCCGCTGTTCTCGGCGAGTTGTTGGAACGGGATATTGCACCGACACGGTTTGATCCCGCCTGGCCAAATTCATAGCAGGCACCAAATCCAAAGGCACTTGGCCGTGAGATACCACCGTCCGGAACATTTGGCTTGAATGGAAGTTCGATATTGCAACGTACCCAGGTCAGCGAATTTGTCCCCCACCTCACCCACAGATGTACTTGTCCGCAAGCTCCAGAGAATTGCTGAGGTCAAAGAGGTCGACCTCGCAATTTTGAGAGGCATTTCGATCCAGGAGAAGACGTTTCAGGCCAATCAAGACGTCGTGATCGAGGGCGATCGCCCTGTTAATTCGTTCGTCGTTATCGACGGCTTGGTGGGCTCAAGCAAAGTCACGGGCGAAGGCAAACGGCAAATCACATCCTTTTTTGTGGCTGGCGACCTCCCGGACCTGCACAGTCTGCACCTCTCGGTGATCGATTGCACTTTTTCGACGCTCATACCGACCCGGTTAGGCTTCATGCGCCACGATGCTCTGCGCGCCATTTGCGAACAGCACCCCCGCATCGCGACCGCGTTCTGGCGCTCGACGCTGATCGACGCGGCCATATACAGGGAATGGGTCACCAATGTCGGAAGGCGCGAGGCTTTCACGCGTATGGCTCACATCCTTTGTGAGCTGATCTACCGCTTGCGTTCGGTAGGACGCATCAAGGATCACATAGCCGACATTCCGATTACGCAGGCGGCGCTTGGAGATGCGCTGGGTTTATCCACGGTCCACGTGAACAGAATGCTTCAGGAACTGCGACGGAAGGGCCTCATCGCCACCTCAGGCCCAACGGTACATGCACTGGATTGGCCAAATCTTGTTCGCGCAGGAGACTTCGATCCGACCTATCTGCACCAAAGGAACCCCGAAGCTTTATAGTGACGGCAGCTCTCTTATGGCAAAATACTTCTTTGACAGTGGCGACAGCAACTCTGTCTTCGAGGACGAGATAGGCGTTGAATGCACGGGAATAGAAGGAGCGCGCCGCGCGGGCATTGAGGGCCTGAAAGACCTGGCGAAAGACGAATTGCGGGATATCGACGGACAGCAACTGTTCGTCGAGGTTCGGGACGAAAATGGTGAAAAGCTTCTGCGGCTCAGCATCTGTCTCCAGGTCAAATCGATGGAATGAGACTTTCCTGGTGTCCCGCTCGCATTGGGAGGACAACTGCGACAACCCCTTCTCCCGAAGAATGAGTAACGATGTAGGTATTCACAAGACCGGTCGGCTGCTGGCCAGCAGGACAACGCGTGTGGAGGCGTGATGAGCACGCGAACAGCATCACTTTGCGTTGGATGAATTCTCCCAAAAGCCATCCTTTCGGGTACCAATGTGTTGACGGGCGAACAAACATGCCCGGAACAAAATGCCCGGCCCATAGTTGGAGCAAGGCAGCGATCCTCCCAGCTGCAGATCGGAAATCCCGATCGCCCGCGCCGCACACTCCAACGGCGCGGGCTTGGATCGCTATCTGTACGGCAGGGTGCCAAGCTGTGGACTTGTTAGCTGGCTTTACGAGGATACTCAGCCCGCTGAATGCTATCCTTGCGCCACCGCGTTTTTCGGCGCGAGAGCGCGTGCGGAAACAACACAGGAACCCGATCCGTCCATCTTGTCGGCGGACGATAGAGAGATCGATGGGCAAGAAGATCAAGCAACGCACCGCGTCCCAGGCAGATCGTGAAAGGGCGATTGAAGCGAGCTTTTTCGCGCGCAGGTGCGGCCTCACCAAACACGAGGCACTCAAGATGCTCAGGGATGCTCGCATCAGGATGAACGGGGAAATCAAAGGGCGCTTCGGCGGTCGCAGATAGAGGTGCAATCGCTATTCGAAACGATCGTCGAGCATGATCTTCTTCACCTCCGACACACATTTTGGCGATCCGCGCATTCTGCGGCTCGACCGCCGTCCCTTCAGTTCGTTAGCAGCGCATGACCTGGCGTTGGCTGCTCTTTGGAACGAAACCGTTGGCCCGCATGATGAGGTCTGGCACCTCGGCGACTTTGCAAAGCATTCGCCCGCGACCGTGTCTTCCCTACTGTCTTCCCTCAACGGCCGCAAGCACCTGATCGTAGGCAACAACGATGGCGCAGCCACCATTGCTGCCGCAGCTTGGGCAAGTGTGAGCCACTATAAAGAGCTCACTGTTGACGGCTGCCTTTTTGTGCTTTGCCACTATCCCTTTCGCACCTGGAACCAGATCGGCAAGCGATCTATAAATCTGCACGGCCATTCGCACGGCCGCTTGAAGCCGATGACGCGCCAGTACGACGTCGGCGTCGACAGCTGGAATTTTCGTCCGGTCAATCTTGCTGCCATCAAAGCCAAGCGTCGTCGACCCTAGCGAAACTCACCGTTTGCGCCGGCAATATCTTCAGCAACCGGCTACCAATCGTCCGCGACTCCATCAAGGCAACCCCGATGGAGCCCTGAAAGGCGCTTCCGTAAGCGAGATAAAAATTCGGCCGTCCTTTTCGGGGCACAGGGCTCATGGAGGGTCACCCGTTGGGCCAAGGTTTTCGGTCGAAACAGGGCGAGGCTTTGGTCATGCGTTACTCCTTCCGTGCTCCGACTGGCAGGCCGCGGTGGGTTCTTCCTCCGAACCCGCATCAATCCTTGCGTGGTTAAGTGCTGGGTCGGAGATGGAGTGCTTTCCGATCCACGCCGAACAATTAGCATCGCCTTAACTAATGTAAATGCACCCGATCCGCCGCCGGGTTATGAACCTCCATCCGACCCGGAGGACTTCCTTCATGCCACTCGAATCGTTGATTGACCAATACATCTGTACTCGCAAACGGCAGGGCCTTTTGTCGACGCAGCTTGCCCTTAGAGCCCTGAAGGAGGTTGTTCCGTCACCTTCGGTTTGTGATGGCCATCTCGTGAACATGATCGCCGAGCGCGCTGTTGCCGCCGGCCTAGTGATACACTTCGACCATTCAGGAGAGAACGTCGGCTAAGCGCTTTCTGCGGGCTTGGCGGTGGTCATACGGTGGCCAGCCACGGACGCCTGTCGGCCGGCTCGCGCTCTCCATCAGGTCGAAGGTGAGGGCGGGAAAAGCCAAATGCAGTTCTCGTAGCGACATCTCCGTTGAGCAACATAGAACGGCCGCCAGATATCGGGCCGGTGGCCGTCCAGCCCGCGGTAGGCCACGAGAAGCTGGGTCGCTAATGTTGCGTTCGCAAACAACAAAAGAGCGATGGCCGACGCGCCGTTACGCACCTGTGTGGTTCCAATTTTCCGGCCAATTGAAACCCCAGATCGCACAGCAGTTGGGAAGCGATAGGTGACTGAACCTTCAGCGGACCAAGCCTGGCGGACTGCGATCGCTAGACTGACCGAACACCCGCAGAGGTACAGCTTTCCGCCCTTGCGTGCGCATACCACGGGTGGAAGCAAGGTCACGAAGCCGATCAATGTCAGTCCGAACTCGAGCAGGCGGATATCGACCGCACGGTGCTGAAATTTGCTGGCGGCGTCGTTCAGCTGCTAGGAACGCACCAGCAATGGAACGAGCCCTTCATGGTTCTGGTCGAGATAGCAGACAATGCGGTCGCCGATGCGCTGGAACGTCAGGTCGACTCTCGCTTGGCCGACCGCCAGATGTCGGATCACGATATTGTCGATGCCTATTGGCAGGCGCGGAAATTCTACGCTGATTTCGCGCTTCCAGCCGTCAATACGAATGCCTAGACAGGCCTGTAGGATCATAAAGGCAGAGCCGGCCGACCACGCCTGCGGCAGGCAGGCAACCGGATAGGCCACCGGCGCATCGCTGGCGGCACGGGTGAAGCCGCAAAACAGCTCCGGCAGCCGCATATTGAAGCGGACAGCCGCCTCGAACATGCTGCTCATCAGCTTCACCACGCTGTCGCGCTCCTGATAACGGGCAAGGCCAGAGGCGCAAATCGCCGTGTCGTGGGGCCATATCGAGCCGTTGTGGTAAGACATCGGATTGAAGGGGATCTCGTCGGCGGCCAGCGTACGAACGCCCCAGCCGCTGTGAAAATGCCCCGACAGGAGCTGCGTCGCCATGGCCTGCGCCCTTTCCGCTGACGGCAACCCGACATAAAGCAGGTGACCGGCATTGGATGCGCGAACTGCGCATTGGCTGCCGTCGCCATCGATGGCCAAAGCATAAAAGTCGCGGTCCGGCATCCAGAAATGCGTCTCCACCGCCTTGCGAACCCTCTCTGCCATAGCCGTCCAGTGCGCCGCCTTGTCATCGTCGCCGCGTTTGGCCGCCAATGCCGCCATGCCCTTGTATGCTGCGAAGACGTAACCCTGCACTTCGACCAAAGCGACCGGTCCCTTGGGAATTGTGCCGTCGGCATGGAAGATTGCATCGGCGCTATCCTTCCATCCTTGGTTGAAGAGGCCGGTGTCTGCCGCCCTGCGGTACGTTACGAACCCCTCCCCGTTGCGGGCTCCGACGTCTTCCATCCATGCAGTGGCAGCTGCCAGTGAATCCCAGATCTTATCGACAAACTCCTCATCTCCAGTCCTATCGGCGTAGGCCGAAGCGAGATAGACATAGAGCGGAGTCGTGTCGACGCCACCATAGTATCGACCGAACGGCAGCTCGCGAAGCACGGCCATCTCGCCCTTGCGCGTTTCGTGCATGATCTTTCCTGGCTCCGCGTCTCCGAAGACGGAAGTCTCGGTCGATTGATAGCGGGCGAGAAACGCTAGCACGCCACGGGCAAGCTCGGGATTGAGCCAGAGCATCTGCAAAGCGGAGATGACTCCGTCGCGACCAAATGCCGTTGAAAACCACGGAATGCCAGCATAGGGATACGGTCCCGTCTCGAGGTCGGTCGTCAGCAGCGCGATGTCGGCACGCGTGCGGGTCAGCCAATCGTTGAAAACGCGGCCGGAACTGAAAACGGTCGCGCCCTGGCGGCGCTTCGACCGCATCGCAAATCGAGCTCGCGCAGCGGCTGCACGAAACCGATCACTGGACGGGACCTCTTCGCCGTGGCCGACCTCCAAATACAGTATCCTGTGGTCACGGCTCGGCACCAGAATGAGGAACTCGGCGTGATTTGGATGGAGCCGATCGGGTTTTATGGAAAACGCGATAACCGACTGACGCGCCACATTGTCGAGTCCTTCATACTTAAACGTGACACTTGACTCACCGATCAGCGCGTCATGGGCGCGACCGCGACGGCTCCGCGTGGTGCCGCGCACCTCGAACATATCCCGGAAGTCCGCGTCGAAGTCCAGCTGGACCGGCAACGAGATCTCGCGGGCGGAGTAGTTGGTAAACGTGATGCGCTCGAACATACGGTCCTGCCAGATGAAACGGGTCCGATCGATGTGGATGGCGCTCGCGGGAGCTTCACCGCCGTCTGGCCCGAGCGCGGCGAGATTGGTCAGATTGGCCGTGAACAGGATATTGTCTTGGGACAAGGAAACGCCAAGCAACGAGGGTATACGGCCGCCGATCCACAGCCGGAAGCGCGACAGCACACGCGTGTCATCTCGGAAGAGGCCGTCGCCAGTGCCTCGTATGTCACCATAGCCGTCGGCAACGATGAAGCAGTCCTCATGCTTCAGTGCGAACTGCCGCTGCGGCTCGCGTGGTGCGGATTCGTCGAGTGGCGGGATCGCGAGCGCTGGATCAAGCTTGTGTTCTTCGACTTCCGTTTTCATATCACCCCTCCTGCTGGTGAGACCAGGTGGTTTAGGCGCGTATCTATTCCGGCTGGTGCCGCTGGCGAAGCAGCCGAGTCAACAATGCCTCATTATCCAACTCGCATGCTCGCGGTTTGGACCGCAGAGAAGCCTCAACGGAATTATTGGCAAATAGTTGGGGCATAACTTTGACCCGAGTACGGGAGGAGTTCAGGACCCGGTTAGATACAGATGGCCACATCGGTATGTGCTCTACGCCTCTGCCTGATGGGCCAAACGTTCTCGTTTGCCCTCCATCAGCGACCGATATATCTCGACGTATTCGCCACACATCCGCTCGACCGAGAACCGCTGTTCAAAAGTCTGCCGCACCCGTGCACGATCGAGTGCACCTATGCGTCGGGTTGCGTCCACAGCTTCGTCAAGACCGTTTACTATCGATCCAGAGACGCCATTGTCGATGACCTCTGGAACAGCGCCGCGGTTGAAAGCGATCACGGGGGTACCACAGGCCATTGCCTCGATGGTCACCAGTCCAAAGGGTTCCGGCCAGTCTATCGGAAACAGAAGCGCTGTCGCATTCCCTAGAAACTCCGCTTTTTGCGCTTCGTTGATCTCGCCGAGAAACTCTACGTTCGAATTTCCAAGCACCAAGGGTTCAACGCTCTCCTCCCAAAATGATTTATCCACCTTGTCGACCTTGGCAGCAATCTTCAGCGGCATCCCGGCGCGAACCGCGATCTCTATTGCAGTTTGTGGTCCCTTTTCCGGCGAGATGCGGCCGAGAAACGCGAGATAGCCGGAGCCTTTGGCGCGGAAAGGGAGAACATCGCGAGGAAGCCCGTGATGGACCATTCCGACCCAATTGACCGGAGGCATAGGCCGTCGCTGATCCAAGGAGATCGAGACCAAGGGAATTTGACTGAAGGCTGTATAGAGGTCGGCCAGATCGGCCAAGTCAAGCCGGCCATGGAGAGTCGTTACGGTCTGCCGGGCAAAATCTCGGATAATCGGAAAATGAAGGACATCGACGTGGAAATGCAGCACGTCGAATTCATTGGCTCGTTCACGTACGCGTTCGAGCATCAGGATATGGTGGGGGATATGGTTCTGCACATTGGGATTGAAACGCAATGCAACGTCGCAACATGGCACCAGTTCAGCCGCAGTGCGTGAATCACCGCTGGCAAACAAGGTCACGTGGTGACCTTGTTTGATAAGCTCTTCGGTCAGGTATGAAACTATCCGCTCGGTCCCACCGTATAGCCGGGGTGGAACGGATTCGGTGAGGGGCGCAATCTGGGCTATCTTCATCTTTACACGTTGCGATTTGACATCCTGGAACCTGAAGTCGTTCCTGCGAACGAAACCGGCCGCGTGTGGCCCTTTTGATATCAGGCTCCTCCATGCCAACTCCCGAAAGGCTCATCTGTTCCTTTAGGATCAGCGCATCTTGGCGCTCCTAAAGAGTACCTAGCCAAGGCTCACCGGGCCGGCGTGCCTGTCCAAAATGCGGGTATTTTTCAGAAGTCCAGCTGTCAGCACCCCCAGCACGACGGCGCAGGCTGACAAAGGCAAGGCCGGTCGTGACCAACTCCACCAGAGAAGCTTCGCCAACACGACAAGAGGGCCCTCGCCCCAGTTCCTTTCGAGCTATCGGCAAGCGTTCGAAATTTTCTCGCCTAACGCATTTCGCGATTTGGCCTGACCTTCGCAACGAAAGCCCCTTGCCTACGTTCCCACTGATGCGAAGCTCCACCAGGAGGACCAGATGCCTAACGACAAAAGCAAGCGAGACTTGCATGATCGCGACCAGCTTTACGCGGAGGACGAGACCGAACTCCGGTATTTTGCCCAGCAGAATGGCGTAACGGCCGACCAGGTGCGCCAGCTGATCAAGAGCTTCGGCAATGATCGCGCTCACCTGATCCAAGCCGCAAGGGCGTTGCGAGGGCTCACACCCGCTGGAGCCGACGAGGTGACCAGAGAAGCCCGCCAGCAGATAACGCCTATGCATCTCGGCAACGATGACGAGGGATAGAAATTGGCGGGCGGTCCGGTTCAGCCGCCTTGGGTCCAATGCATTTCGAGGTGCGATTAGATTTTTGCTTGTGCGACCGCGCACCGCCTGCCGGATCTGCGTGTAGCGCTTCCTCGGGATCGTGCCCGTGAAAATGCACATCCGCGTCTGCCGGCGGATCACCGGTATTGCCGCATTTCTCTACGGCGGACACTGGGACAATCTGGACATCAGGGTCTTGTTTCAGAAGAAGCACTCAGGACAACACCTGCAATCTGGCGAGCTCGCTTTCGCGTTGAGCTCGCCATGATGTGAACTTTCCTGCCGTGAAAGTGGCCGCAGGCCGAGCCCGAGGAAGCTCAGCGCCGTCTCGCCGAGATCATGCCGGGTATGGAAATCGTCGCAGTCGCGATCAGGTGCGACATGAAGCCGGGAATGAGGTGCCGACGGATAATGCGGCTGCTGTGCCGCGGGCCACTAGTGGCCGCCATGTGCGATCTGTGCAGGCGTGACCACTCTCGACCTGCCTTGACGCTGTTGCTACCGCCCATGTCGGCACACGACCCACCAAGTCCATCGTTCGCTCTCCCAGATCTCAGCTGCGAATTATCGCCGGCAGCCCAACCCGCTCGATCGCCGGTTGTTCCTGGAAGGAGGCTTGGCCGGTTTCCGCACGCCGGAACTTTGAAACGGCAATCAGGTTAGATGGGTTGACAGCAATGCTTTGAAAGGACTTCCGACAATGACCGACGCAGCACCTCTTCAGCGAAGCCCGGCACAGGCAAGGGGAGATATCGACGCCGGGCGCGAAGGCGATAAGACCCCCGGCTTCGACCCGGCTACCGCCCCCGTGGAGACTGACGCTGAATCCGCCGGCAGCGCTCCGGTGAGAGCCCCGGCTCCGCCGCGTGACACGCCGAAGTTTACCAACGAGGCGGGCTATGCCAACGCGATGCGCCCGCTGAACGGCCAGCCCCACATCCAGCCACGCAGATATGGCCGGTCCTGGTGATTGCCGCGATCGTGGCGCTGGCCGTTATAGTCTTCATCGGTGCAGCAATGCTGCGTTGAACCCATCGATCGAGCTTCGCGACTCAGCAGTGGCTGGACATTTTTGTTCCTGGTCCAGAAACCTGACGTCGCCCGGGTTCAGGCGCGGACATGCGATGCCCATTGACCATGCATCACCAATTCTTTGCCCGAGACGCCGTCATCGTCGCACGCGATATGATCGGCGCCACGCTGTATTTGCACGGCGTTGGCGGCATCGTCGTCGAGACCGAGGCCTATCGCGCCGATGATCCGGCTTCGCACGCCTTCCGTGGCAGGACCGTGCGCAATGGCGCGATGTTCGGCGCGCCAGGCAGCGCGTACGTCTATCGCTCCTACGGCCTGCATTGGTGCCTGAATGCCGTGTGCCTGCCCGGCAGTGCCGTGCTTGTCCGCGCCATCGAACCGCGATCTGGGCTGGATTGTGAATCGGCGTGCAAAATGGGCTCTGACGCACTTTTGGTGGTGATGGGGCCTACGCAGAACCGATGACGCGCGCCTGGAGTAGGTCGAGTTTTCCTCGGCCGT
>NZ_JAMYOR010000084.1:0-22024 GCF_040319965.1 Mesorhizobium sp. M0830
TCGCAGCCCGATCAGGGTCAAAGAAGCTGGCCATCATTGCCGTCGCAAGGAAGCTCCTCGTCGTCCTCAACGCTATCATCCGAGACAAAAAAGCATTCGCATGAACACAGTTGCCATGCCGTTACATCTAAGCCCGCATCGATTGAGAATTCTGCTCCGTGGTACCCAACGGCGAAGGTCGCGGCATGGATCCCTTGGGCTGCGGAGCAGCTCCAGGGGTCTGCGCGTCCGCTTCGCCCGTGGATGACAGAGGCGCGGGCTTCCGCCCTTGCCCAACTGGCTACCCTATGCAGGACTATTAGCCCGAAATAGCCTTCCGCGCCTTGGCCTCCAGCCACTCGGCCATCTGCCGGTAAGGTACGGGGCCATGGCTGATGCGGGCGACGCCGAGTTCGGCCAGCCGCTGGCGCGGCGGCACATGCGCCAGCGCGATGATATTGACCGGCAACTCGATTGCCTTGCAGAGCGCCTCGATGAGGCCCTCATCGCCAAGACCCGGCGTGAAAAAGCCGCTCGCTCCGGCCTGTTCATAGGCCCGCGCCCGTTCGATCGCCTGATCGAGCAGCGCCTTGTCGTGCGCATCCGGCTTGGCCTTGAGGAAGATATCGGTTCGGGCGTTCAGGAAGGCCGGGATGCCGGAGGCCTTGACGGCAGCCGCCGCGGCTTCGATCCGCGTTGCCTGGACAGTGATGTCGTGCAGGCCGGTGCCGCCGACAATCTGGTCCTCGAAATTGAAACCGATGGCACCGGCCTGCAAGGCAAGCGTCACGGTGCGGGCGACGATGTCCGGGTCGACGCCATAACCGCCTTCAAGGTCCATGGTCACCGGCAGGTCGACCGACCCGACGATGCGCCTGATGTTGTCGAGTGCCAGCTCCAGCGGGATCTTCTCGCCATCGGCGTATCCGAACGCGGCCGCCACCGGCCAGCTTCCGGTGGCGATCGCCTTGGCGCCTGCTTTCTCGACGATCTTGGCCGAGCCCGGATCCCATGCATTGTAGAGGACGATTGGGTTTCCCTTGAGGTGGAGGGAATGGAACGTGCGCGCGCGCTCGATTTGCTCGGTCATCGGTGTTTCCCATGTTCCTGCTGTTGGATGAACAATCTAGGCCGCGCTGTCGGCTCTGGCGATGTGCCATGAGATGCAGAAGCTGCGGCCACCGGACAGGCTTTTCAAACCTGTTGCGTAACCTCCCTTTCGCAGCTATGGATTTCGCCATGAACATGCGTTCGACCAAGACCATTTGGTGGTGGGCCTGCTGACTGCGGCCTGTTCGAACACGTGCGCGTGAAAAGAGAGGGTGGCCGCAACGGAAAGTCCGGGCGGCCATTTGTTTTTTCCAAGCCATTCCCGGGTCCGTTGCCCCAAATAAGCTGATGGAGACGGCAATGACGATGAAGGTTCTGGATAACGGGGCGGAAAGTTTCGTGACCGCGGGTGGCGTGACCATCACCCGCGAGCGCCACGACCGGCCCTATGCGGGCGCGATCGACGCTTACGTCGACGGCCTGAATTCGCGCCGCGGCGCCGTGTTTTCCTCGAACTACGAATATCCCGGTCGCTACACGCGCTGGGACACCGCCATCATCGATCCGCCGCTGGTCATCTCGGCACGCGGCCGCGCCATGCGCATTGAGGCGCTGAACCGCCGTGGCGAAGCGCTGTTACCGGTCATCGGCAACGCGCTGGGTGGGCTCGCCGACGTCACCATCGCCGAGACATCGAAAAAGCTCATCCGCCTCGACGTCGCCAAGCCCGGCCGCGTCTTCACCGAGGAGGAGCGCAGCCGCGTTCCTTCGGTGTTCACCGTCCTGCGCGCCATCACTGCCTTGTTCAAGACCGAGGAAGACGCCAATCTCGGTCTCTACGGTGCTTTCGGCTACGACCTCGCCTTCCAGTTCGACCCGGTCGACTACAAGCTCGAGCGCAAGCAAAATCAACGCGACCTGGTGCTGTTCCTGCCCGATGAGATCCTGGTCGTCGACCATTATTCGGCTAAGGCCTGGACCGACCGCTACGACTATGCCGGCGACGGGTTTTCGACGGAAGGATTGCCGCGCGACGAAATCGCCGAGCCGTTCAAGAGCCCCGACCGCATCCCGCCGCGCGGCGACCATGAGCCCGGCGAATACGCCAATCTGGTGCGCAAGGCGATGGACAGTTTCAAGCGCGGCGACCTGTTCGAGGTCGTCCCCGGACAGATGTTCTACGAGCGCTGCGAGACGCAGCCATCCGAGATTTCGCGCAAACTGAAGTCGATCAACCCCTCGCCCTATTCCTTCTTCATCAATCTGGGCGAAGGCGAATATCTGATCGGCGCCTCGCCCGAAATGTTCGTGCGCGTCAACGGCCGCCGTGTCGAGACCTGCCCGATCTCGGGCACCATCAAGCGCGGCGACGATGCCATCTCCGACTCCGAGCAGATCCTGAAACTGCTGAACTCCAAGAAGGACGAATCCGAACTGACCATGTGCTCGGACGTCGACCGCAACGACAAGTCGCGGGTCTGCGAGCCGGGTTCGGTGCGCGTTATCGGCCGCCGCCAGATCGAGATGTATTCGCGCCTGATCCACACCGTCGATCACATCGAAGGCCGGCTGCGCGAAGGCATGGATGCCTTCGACGCGTTTCTGTCGCATGCCTGGGCGGTCACCGTCACCGGCGCGCCGAAACTGTGGGCCATGCGCTTCATCGAACAGAACGAAAAGAGCCCGCGCGCCTGGTATGGTGGCGCGATCGGCATGGTCAATTTCAACGGCGACATGAACACCGGCCTCACGCTTCGCACCATCCGCATCAAGGACGGCATTGCCGAAGTGCGCGCCGGCGCCACATTACTCTTCGACAGCGTTCCCGAGGAAGAAGAGGCCGAAACCGAACTGAAGGCATCCGCCATGCTCTCCGCCATCCGCGACGCCAAGACAGGCAATTCCGCCAGCACCGAGCGCACCACCGCGCGCGTTGGCGACGGCGTCAACATCCTGCTTGTCGACCACGAGGACTCGTTCGTCCACACGCTGGCCAATTATTTCCGCCAGACCGGAGCCAATGTCTCGACCGTGCGCACGCCGGTGCCGGAGGAAGTGTTCGACCGGCTGAAGCCCGACCTCGTCGTGCTGTCGCCAGGACCGGGCACGCCCAAGGACTTCGATTGCGCCGCAACCATCAGACGAGCCCGCACCCGCGACCTGCCGATCTTCGGCGTCTGCCTTGGCCTGCAAGCCCTGGCCGAGGCCTATGGCGGCGAACTGCGGCAACTGCACATACCGATGCACGGCAAGCCGTCGCGCATCCGCGTCTCCAAGCCCGGCATCATCTTCTCCGGCCTGCCCAAGGAAGTCACCGTCGGCCGCTATCACTCGATCTTTGCCGACCCGGTGCGGCTGCCCGACGATTTCATCGTCACGGCGGAAACCGAAGATGGCGTCATCATGGCCTTCGAACACCGCAAGGAACCGATCGCGGCGGTGCAGTTCCACCCGGAATCGATCATGACGCTCGGCCACAATGCCGGGATGCGCATCATCGAGAACATAGTCGCCCACCTGCCGCGCAAGGCCAAGGAAAAGGCCGCCTGACAATCATGGCCGAAACCGAGGACACAATGGCGATCGCGGCCAAGGCGGCCGCGAAGCGCAAGGTCGCCAACCTTGCGTTCTGGTCGATCATCATTGCGGCAATCGTGCTCGGCTTGAAGCTCGTCGCCTGGTACGTCACCGGCTCGGTCGCGCTCTATTCGGACGCGCTGGAATCGATCGTCAACGTCATTGCGTCGATCGCCGCTTTCTGGGCGATCCAGGTCAGCTACAGGCCGGCCGATCAGGACCATCCCTTCGGCCACCACAAGGCGGAGTATTTCTCGGCGGTGCTGGAAGGCGTGCTGATCGTTCTCGCCGCACTTTTGATCCTCAACGAGGTCTGGCGCTCCTGGCAGACCCCGGCACCGCTCGAACAGCCCTGGGAAGGTCTTTCCGTCAACGGCGTCGCTACCGTTATCAATGCCTTCTGGGCGTGGACGCTGATCCGCGCCGGCAGGGCGGAGAAGTCACCGGCGCTGGTCGCCGACGGCAACCATATCATGACCGACGTGGTCACCTCGATCGGTGTCTTCGGCGGCCTGGTCGGTGCGGTCCTGACCGGCTGGCAGATTCTCGATCCAGCACTTGCCGTCCTCGTGGCGCTGAACATCCTGTGGCAGGGCTGGCATGTCATCGGCTCGTCGATGAACGGCCTGATGGATCGCGCCGTAGACACGCAAGAGCACATGCGCATCCGCGACGTCATCTCGGCCAATTGCAAGGGTGCGATCGAGGTCCATGACCTCAAGACCCGCATCGCCGGCCGCGCCACCTTCATCGAATTCCATCTGGTCGTCGATGCCGACATGTCGGTCGGCGCCAGCCATGTCATCTGCGACCGCATCGAGGACGCCCTGAAGGCCGAGATCCCCTCCGTGCGCGTCACCATCCATGTCGAGCCCGACGACGAGGCCAAGCTGCCCAAGGGCACGACGGCGGTGCCGTTTGCCTGAGGCGGTTCACCAGGTCTCGATTGAGAGATCTTTGATACGCTCGAATTCCCGGACATTGCGGGTCATCAGTGTGAGGTTTCGAGCGCGCGCCTGCCCGCCGATCAACGCATCGTAGGGACCGATCGGAGTTCCCAACGTCGCAAGCGTTGCCCGAATCTCGCCGGCATGTTTCGCGTCTTCCCGGTCAAATTCGAGGACGGGGAACTGCAGAGCTTCTATGCGTGCCAAATTTTCGGGCCTTCGCTGGCTCTTTTCAGCACCATAGTACAATTCGTGCACCACTATCGCCGAGAGGGCAAAGTCCTGCGGCGTGTGCTGTTTGAGTAATGTCAGCAGACCCTCATCGCCCTTGATAACCGCGATAATGGCATTGGTGTCGAGCAGGTAGATCACTTGAAGACGTCATCCAAGGCGGGTCGATCCTGGCCGTCCTGACGTTCCAGCGCTGCCTCGGCGAAATCATTATCAAGCGGTCCGATCACTTGGTCGAGCCACGCCCAATCCTGCGCAAGCGGTTCCAGGATGACGGTTTGCCCGTGACGGCGAATCGAAACCTCATCTGTTTCGAAACGGAACTCCTTGGGCAGACGCACAGCTTGTGACCGGCCCGACCAGAACACTTTTGCCTTGTCCATCATGCTATCCTCAAATGAGATATAGCAAAGATATATCCCTTCATGACGACGTAGACAAGTCCGAACTCAAGGCGCGCAGGCCGATTGCGGCATTGGCTGCAGCCTATAGACCTTGTCGTCCGACTTGGTCTTGCCGTCGGCGGCCTTCGAGCACAGATCGACGATCGCGAGTGCGCTGTTGGGGTTGGCCAGCATCATGGTGCCGTCGGCGCCTCGCTTGAGGAAAATTTCCTTCTGCGCGATATCGCAGGAGAAATTGCTCATCTTCGAGCTCGCCGCGCAGCGCCACTGGTCGGCCTCGCCCTGGCAGGAATAGGTCTGCGTCACCTCAGCCGATTTCTGCCGCGTGGTGACGGTAACGGCAATGTTGGCACCGTCTGGCCAGTTGGCGGCGTCACTGCCCGAGGCGAAGGACGCCAGTTCTACCGGCCCGCGGAAAACCCGGATCGACTGCGTCAGTTGATCGGGATGCGAGCCAAGATGCGCTGCATCGTAGTCGCGCCCATAGCAGAACGCCTGGTCCGGCTTCAGCCGATCGCGCAGAGGCGGCCCAAGCGCGGGGTCGACTGGATCGATGCGCGCGAACTCCGCCTTGCAGGTCGCGGCCGGCATTGGGTCGAGGCGGAAATTGTCGTCCTCCGAACCCAGCGCCTGCCTGTCATATTCCGCTGCGCCCAACTCCTCTTCCGAATCGGCATCGAGATAGATGTCGGGCTGCAGATCCGAGAGGAAGAGCCGGCCCTTGTCGTCGACCTTCAGCGATGCAAGCGTCCGGTCGCACTCCATACCGCAATGGATGGGGCCTGTCTTGCCGTCCTCCGACGCATGATTGCACCAGCCGCCGGCCCATTCCGGCGACTTGGCGCCGCGCACGGTGGTGGCGATGAAGGCATTGTAGGATGTGTCGGAATTCACGGTCGGCTCTTCATTCGGCCGGCTGACCGGATCATGGCCGTAGTAGAAGAAGATCCGCGCCACCTTCTGCTTCGGGTGCGCCTTTAGATGCGCCGCATCATAGACGCGGCCGAAACAGGCATCAGTGTGGTTGGGACTGAGTTCGGTGAGCTTGAGCGCATCGTCGGCGGAGGCCGATCCGGCAAGCACGCCAAGCAGCGCCGCGCCAAACCCGGCGCCGGCGACTGTCTTCCATTCCCCTGCCCTGACCGCCATGTAATCTCTCCCCCGCATCGACAGGACGCAATGTCAATTTATGCTAGTATTGCGGCTGGAGTCACGCAATTCGCGGTGAGCCGCCAAGCGGGGGAGGATGCCATGCGCCGGCGCGATATGTTCCGCGCGATTCTTGCCGGAACCGGAACGGTTCTTGGTCTGCGGGCGGTGCAGGCCGCAGCGGTAACGGAGCCGGCCCGGCAAAAGGTCGCCTATCACTTGAGCGACGTCGACAAGGTCAACTTCGTGCTCGGCAACATCAAGAACCACTATGATGGCACCGGCGGCAATGTCGACATCGTGCTGGTCGTGCATGGTCCTGCGCTCGCCGCCTTCAAGTCGAAAGGCATATCGGCCGCGATTTCCGGGCGCTTCGCCGGCCTGGTGCAGCAGGGGCTGGAACCCCATGCCTGCGCCAACACCATGCAGGGCATGGATATTTCGCTCGCCGACCTGCTCGCCGGGTTCCATGCTGCCGACAAAGGTGGCGTCGTCAAACTCGCCGAATTGCAAGGCCAAGGTTACGCCTATCTGCGCCCCTGAGGCTTGAACACCGGGGCGGCAAGGGCCTACGAAGGGCAGGCAGACATCCCGGAGGAAGAACCGTGCCAGCCACCACACTCAGCATACCAGATCTCGCCGGCAAGGCGGTGCTGGTCACCGGTGCGTCGACCGGCATCGGCGCTGCGCTCGCGCTGGCTTATGCAGCGCAGAAATGCAAGGTGGCGCTGCACTACAATTCGAGCCGCGACGCCGCCGAAAGGCTCGGGTTGACGATCGCCGACAAGGGCGGCGAGGTGTTTCTTGTCCAGGGCGATTTTTCCGTTGCCGCCGATGTCGAACACGTCGTCGAAGAGAGCGCCCAGTATTTCGGCCGCCTCGACGGCCTGATCAACAATGCCGGCGGCATGCTTGGCCGCGTGCCTTACACAGAGCAGACCGAGGCGCATTACGACGCGGTGATGGACCTCAATGCGCGTTCGGTATTGACCGCCTCGCGCAGGGCGATCCCGTGGCTGAAGAAACAGGGCGGCTTCATCGTCAACACCTCGTCGATCGCCGCGCGCAATGGAGCGGGCGGCGGCGCCGGACTTTACGGCTCGGCCAAGGCATTCGTCTCCAATGTGACGCGCGGCATGGCCAAGGAGCTGATCGGCTTCGGCATCCGCGTCAACGCGGTGGCGCCCGGCACCATTCTGACGCCGTTCCACGAGCGCTATTCGACCGACGACCAGATGAAAGGCATGATCGCCACCATTCCGCAGGGGCGTGCCGGCACGGCTGAGGATTGCGTCGGCGCCTATCTGTTCCTCTCTTCCGATCTTTTGAGCGGCTACATCACCGGCCAGGTGATCGAGGTGAATGGCGGCCAGTTGATGCCTTGAGCGGCTATCTGCATACTGGCTATCTGCATGTTCTTGTCGACAACCTCAAACGGAGACAACGGAATGTACGGACTGATCGGCAAGATGCGGGCGGCGCGCGGCCAGCGTGACGCGGTCATCGACCTCCTGCGCGCCAGCACCGGCGCCCTGCCGGGTTGCCTCAACTACATCATCGCTCGCGACCCCGCGGATGCCGATGCGATCTGGGTCACCGAAGTGTGGACCGATGCCGAAAGTCACAAGGCGTCGCTGCAGCTTCCGGAAGTCCAGGC
Organism: Mesorhizobium sp. M0830; assembly: GCF_040319965.1. NCBI lineage: Bacteria > Pseudomonadati > Pseudomonadota > Alphaproteobacteria > Hyphomicrobiales > Phyllobacteriaceae > Mesorhizobium > Mesorhizobium sp. M0830. The sequence goes on from NZ_JAMYOR010000084.1 coordinate 7,995, forward strand.
GGCGATCGCCAAGGCCCGGCCGTTCATCGCCGGCTTTGAATTCCAGGTCGAAACCCATCCTGTCGGCGGCTTCGGGCTGGCCGACGCCAAGACCGGCTGACCAGGACAGACGGCAAAGCCGCCGCCCCAGAAACTCAAAATCGATCGGTCGCACCCGTCAGCGGTGCCGCTCTGCAACAGCCCATGTCAGCTTGGGCCACTGCAGGGGAAAAAATACTTGACTCACATACTCATATTTGAGAACGCGGGGACGCAATCAAGCATGAGACGGTGGAGACGAGTTGATGCGAACAAGGCTGACGACATGGCGCCTGTGGATCTCATTGTTGGGTGGCGCGGCGATGCTCGGCCAGTCCGGCGCTGCACATGCGCAGGACAGCGAAACGTCCACCATGCTCGGCAACATCGAGGTCACCGCACAGAGCAACGAAATCCTGAAGCAAGATGGCTATGTCGCCAAGAAGGACCGCATCGGTACCAAGACCGACACGCCGCTGGCCAGGATTCCGCAGGCCGTTTCGGTAGTGACGCAGAAGCAGATCGAGGACCAGAAGCCGCGCACGCTGAACGAAACGCTCGGCTACACCGCCAGCGCCAACCCCAACAGTTTCGGCTTCGACACCCGCTACGATGCATTCTTCCTGCGCGGCTTCCAGGCCTTCTACAACGGCATGTTCCGCGACGGGCTACGCCAGTACAATGGGCCTTCGGCCTGGTTCAGGACCGAGCCCTACGGTGTCGAGGGCGTCACAATCCTGAAAGGCCCGGCATCGTCGCTCTATGGTGTCAGCGGCCCCGGCGGCATCGTCAACGTCGTCACCAAGCGCCCCAAGGATGAGCCGTTCCGCGAGATCGAACTGCTCGCAGGCGAGCACAACCGGTTCCAGGCAGGCCTTGACGCATCCGGACCCGTGAACGAGGACGGCACCGTCCTCTATCGCTTCACCAGCCTCGGCCGCAAAAGCGATACCGAATTGCCTGGCTATCCCGACGACAAGATCTATCTGGTGCCGGCTGTCACCTTCAAACCGGACGAGGACACCAAGCTCACCATTCTTGGCGAATATTCGAAATCGGTCACCGGTGGCACGGCCGCCTTCTACAATTCAGGCTATGGCGTGCTGTCCAACGTCTATGAGGGCGATCCGGCCTGGAACGATTTCACCCAGAGCCAGGGCCGCATCGGCTACGAGTTCGAGCATCGTTTCAACGATGTGCTGACGGTGCGCCAGAACCTGCGCTACAACGCCGTGGACACCGACATCGAGTACAGCGGCCACTATCCGGACGGTGCCGACTTGAAGCGTTACTGGGGCCACTACACCGAGACCATGAAGAACTTCGTCGTCGACAACATGGCGCAGTTCGAATTCGACACCGGCGCGGTCAGGCACACCGCCGTCGGCGGCATCGACTATGCCTGGTCGGACTACGATGCCGGCAGCGGTCTGTCCTATGTCTCGGTCGATGACATCAAGGCGATGCCGGTGCCCCACTCCGGCGGCCAGGAGATGAACCAGCTCGGCGTCTATCTGCACGACCAGATGGAGTGGAACGATTTCACCCTTTTCACCAGCGGCCGCTACGACTGGGTCGACACAACCTCCACCGCCGCCGACTACAGCACGTCGAAGCAGAAGGACAGCGCCTTTTCCGGCCGTCTCGGCCTGTCCTACCAGACCGAATGGGGCATCACGCCCTACGTCAACTATTCGACCTCGTTCTCGCCCAACATCGGCTTCGTCTATGACGACGTCACCAGCCCCGTCGGTCGCGTCGCCCGGCCGACCATCGCGACGCAGAAGGAGATCGGCGTCAAATACGAGATCCCGAACTACAATGCGACCGTCAGCGCCGCGCTGTTCGACATCGACCAGAAGGACGGCGTCGTCTTCGACGCCTCGACAGGCATCAACAAGCAGCGCCAGCTCGACCTGAATTCGCGCGGTGTCGAACTGGAAGCCAATGCCTCGCTCGACAACGGCTTCAGCTTCATCGCTTCCTATACCTATCTGCGCGTCAGGATCGAGCGTGGCGCCGAAGGAACCGATGGCAAGGAGTTATCAGCGACGCCGAACCACATCCTGTCGCTGTGGGGCCACTACCAGTTCGAGAACGGCACGCTGGAAGGGCTGGGGCTGGGCACTGGAGTGCGCGTCGCCGGCTCGAGCTATGGCGACGACACCAACACATTCAAGAACAGCGCACGCGCCTTCGTCGACGCCTCGCTCTCCTATGATTTCGGCTATCGCAATCCGAAGTTGGAAGGCGTCAAGCTGCAGGTCAACGCCAAGAACCTGTTCGACAGCCAGAAGACCATCTGCTCGGCCGGCTATTGCTACCGCGACGAAGGCCGCTCACTGTTCGCCAGCCTGCGCTACCGCTTCTGACGAGAGCCTAGATTAGCCCGCCCTCGGATGGTGGCAGGCGACGAAGTGATTCTTGTCGACGAGCGAAAGTACGGGACGCTCGTGGCGGCAGACCGAAGTCGCCGCCACGCAACGCGTATGGAAGCGGCAGCCTGACGGCGGGTCGAGCGGGCTCGGCAGATCGCCCTTGAGCATGATCCGCTGGCCTGGCCGGTTGTCGACGTCGGGTACCGGCACTGCCGAGCGAAGCGCTATCGTGTAGTGATGCCGTGGCATTGAAAAGACAGCGTCGACAGGGCCCGTTTCGACGATCGAACCCATATACATCACCGCCACCCGCGATGAGAACTGCCTGACCACCGAGAGATCGTGGGCGATGAACACATAGGTCAGGTTGAACTCGTCGCGCAGGTCGCAGAGCAGGTTGATGATCTGCGCCTGGATCGACACATCCAACGCCGACACCGGTTCGTCGGCAACGATCAGCCGCGGCCGCAGCGCCAGCGCGCGGGCGATACCGATCCGCTGGCGCTGTCCACCGGAGAATTCATGCGGAAAGCGCTGGGCATGCTCGGGAAGCAGTTCCACTCGGACCAGCAATTCCTCGACGCGATCCGCCATTTCCGATCGCGCCAGTCTTTCATGCACGCGGAACGGGTCCGCCAGCAGGTCGCCGACGCGGCGGCGCGGGTTGAGCGAAGCTGCGGGATCCTGAAACACCATCTGCATCTGGCGGCGTATCGGCCGAAGCTGCCATTGCGAGGCTTTGGTGATATCGCGGCCTTCGAATTCCAGTGATCCGGAACTGATTTCCGTGAGCCGGACGAGGCAGCGCCCCAGCGTCGATTTTCCGCAGCCCGACTCGCCGACGATGCCAAGCGTCTCGCCCGGGAAGATATCGAGCGAGATCTGCTCCACCGCATGGACGATCCGCCGTTGGAAGGGCGAGCGCCCGACCGGATATTGTTTCGACAGATCGCTGGTCCGCACCAGCGGTTTCGGCCTGGTTTCGCTCATGCCGGCACGGCTCTGCCAGCCGGCGTCGGCCGCAGATCCTGTCGGCCGTCCCGCGGAAGAAAGCAAGCCGACCGGTGCCCGCCCGCCCCACCAAGCGCAGGCTGGGAGGCACAGGCTTCATGGCGGAATGTGCACCGCGGCCCGAAGGCGCAGCCCTGCGGCATCTGGCTCAGTTTCGGCGGGCTGCCGGGAATGGCCGTCAGTCGCGCGGGACGCGGACCTTGCATCGGCGGGATCGAGCCGAAAAGCCCCCACGCGTAAGGGTGAAGCGGCTCGCGGAAGAGCTGCCCCTTGCTGCCCTCCTCGACAACCCGCCCGGCATACATCACCAGCACGCGGTCGGCGACTTCGGCGACCACGCCGAGATCATGGGTGACCAGGATGACGGCGGATCCGAACTCGTTGCGCAATCGACCGATCAGCTCCAGGATTTGCGCCTGCACCGTCACGTCGAGCGCCGTCGTTGGCTCATCGGCGATCAGCAGTGCCGGATTGCACGACAGCGCCATGGCGATAACGGCGCGCTGGCGCATGCCGCCGGACAGCTGGTGGGGATAGCGGTCGACCGCGTTGTCGGGGCTCGGCAATCCAACCGCGTCGAGCAAGTCCACCGCCCGCTTGCGCGCAGCAGCGCGCGACACCCGCTCATGCGCGCGGATCTGCTCGATGATCTGGTCGCCGATCGTATGTACTGGCGTCAGCGCCGTCATCGGATCCTGGAAGATCATCCCGATCTGCCGGCCGCGAATGGCATCGAGGGCTCGGCGCTTTAGACCCAGCAACTCCTGGCCGAGAAAACGCACCGACCCGGTGACGGCGGCGTTGGGACTGCTGATCAAGCCCAGAATGGCGAGCAAGGTCTGGCTCTTGCCCGAACCGCTTTCACCGACGACGCCGAGGATCTCGCGCTGCGCGAGCGAGAACGAGACGCCGCTGACGGCAGGCACCACACCGCCCTCGGTGCGGAACGAGACGCACAGATTCTCAACGACCAGCAGCGGCCTGTCGGGGGGCATCTTGTCAATGGGCATCTCTAACCCTCGGATCGATGAAGACAAAGGCAACGTCGACGATGAAATTCGCCATCACGACGAAGAACGAGGCGTAGATGACCGTCGCCAGGATCATCGGCAGATCGAGCGTCTGCAAGGCGCCGTAGGTGAGCTTGCCGACCCCTTGCAGGCCGAACACCACCTCCGTCAGCAAGGCGCCGCCGCCGACCAAGGCGCCAAAATCCAGCCCGAACATGGTGACGAAGGCGACGAGCGAGGTTCTTAGGCCGTGATGCAGCAGCACCCGCCGCTCGCCGATGCCCTTGGCGCGCGCGGTGCGGATGAAATCCTCCTGCATGGTCTCGATGATCGAGGCCCGAAGCACGCGGCCGTAAAGTCCGATATAGAGCGTGGCGAGCGTGAACCAGGGAATGACAAGTGCCTTGAACCAGCCCCAGGGATCCTCGGTGAAAGGGATATAGCCGAGCGGCGGCACCCATGAGAACAGCCAGCTGTCATGCCAGCGGCTTTGCGTGACCAGATTGGCGACCTCGCCCAGCCAGAAGACCGGTATCGACACGCCGATCAGGCTGAGGATCATCAGCGTCCGGTCGAGCCACGAACCGCGCGTCGCGCCGGCGACGACGCCGACGATCAGCCCGCCGAGAAGCCAGAAGACGGCAGCGCCAAGCACCAGCGACAGAGTGATCGGGATCGCCTCGAGCACCGTTGGAACGACCTTCTGGCCGCGATTGACGAAGGAGGTGAGGTCGCGGCTGATGAAGAGCCGCTTCATCATCAGCGCGTATTGCACAGGCAGCGGCCGGTCGAGGCCGAAATCGTGCCGCACCTGGGCCAGCGTTTCCTGTGATGCATTGCGCCCGGCGATGCGCGCCGACGGGTCAGCGCCGGGGGTGGCGAAAAAGATCAAGAAGGCGACGACGCTGATGCCGAACATCACCAGCACCATCTGGCCGAGCCTGGAAATGAGCGCCGTCAGCATCAGACGACCCTGATCGACGACTTCGGGTCGAGCGCGTCGCGCACACCGTCGCCCAATATGTTCAGTGCCAGCACCGTGATGACGATCGCCAACCCCGGCGCCAGGGCGACGATCGGGCGTGAATAGAGAAGCCCCTGCCCGTCCTGGATGATGGTACCCCAACTCGCATCGGGCGGCTGCACGCCGATGGACAGGAAGGACAGCGAGGATTCGGTCATCATGTTCAGCGCCAGGATGAGCGGCACGAAGACGATGACCCGGGTGATCACATTGGGGAGGATATCATAGAGCAGGATACGCCACGGCGACGCACCAATACCGATCGCGGCCGTGACGAACTCGGCCTGCATCAACGACAGGACATGACCGCGGATGGGCCTGGCGACGTAAGGCACGTAGACGATGCCGATGATGAAGATCGGCAGCCAGAGACTGCCGGAGCGGATTTCGATCGGGCCGATGGTGATGCTTTGGGTGATCAGGACGATCGACAGCGAAATCGCCAGCAGGAAGACGGGAAACGCCCACAGCACATCGAGAATGCGCGACAGCAAGATGTCGACCAGACCGCCGAAAAAGCCGGAGACGACGCCGAGCAATGTCGCCAGGCCAAGGCATATCAACGCGGCGGCGCCGGCGATCAGCAACGAATTGCGACCGCCGTAAAGCAGGCGTGCGGCAACGTCGCGGCCCTGATTGTCGGCGCCCAGCATATAGGGCCCGAAATCCCAGGTCGGGCCAAGCGGCGTGAACCCCAGGCCAAGGCCTTCGGTCGAAGGCTCCAGCACCTGCCTGGTCTGGCCGTCTATGACGATCTCGCCATTGAGGTTGGTGGCGAAAGGATCGGTCTGCGCCACATGGCGGGCATAGAGAGGGGCTGCCAGCGAAGCGGCAGCGATCAGCACCAGGACGCCGAACGCCATGATGGCAGCCCGGTCGGCCCTGAGCTTGCGCCACGCCGTCCGCCATGGCCCCTCGGCGCCCCGGCGGATCCGAACCAGCACTTGCCCGCCAATCGAATTGTCCATGATGGGTATGAATTTCAGATCGGCGGGAAAAGCAACCGCGGCGGAGGATTGCGCATCGTTCCGCCGCGGATCGAATTGGGCCTGTTCACTCAACCCCTGATCACTCGACCCACGACTGGCTCATGATCCAGTAGAATTGCGGACTGAAGACGAAATTCTTCAGCCGCGGCGAGATCAGGTCGACACGCTTCGGCGTGAACAGCACGGCCACGGGCGCGGCATCGGTGACGGCCTTGTCGACGGCGGTCCACAGTTGCGCACCCTTGGCAGGATCGGCGATCGTAGCGGTCTGAGCCTCGCCCATCTTCTTGTCGATCGACTTGTCGCAGAAGCCGGAAATGTTGACCGAAGCGTCCGAGCCGGGTGTGAACGAGGCGCAGCTGAACAGCACCTGCAGGAAGTCCGAAGGCGCGGGATAGTCCTGGAACCACTGCGAGATGGAAATCTGCACCTTGTTGTTGGTGTTCTGGATGTAGGTGAACTGGATGTTCTGCGAGATCGGCTTGATCGAGGTCTTGTAGCCCAGCCCGTTCAGCACATCCTGCATGTACACGCCTATCGACTTCGACACTTCGGTGTCCTCGGTGATGATCGTCACCTCCTGTCCGGCTGTTCCGGAGGCAGCTACCAACGCTTTGGCTTTCTCCAGGTCAGGCGCCGACCACTTTTCGGCGGGATTGGCCGTGAACGGGCAATAAGGCGCGTAGGACGGGAAATCCGGCGGCAGGATCTGGCAGGAAGGCTGCGCCAGATTGCTGCCGCCGAACAGCTTGACGATGGCCGCCCGGTCGATGGCGTAGTTGACCGCCTGCCGCACGCGGATGTCGTTGAACGGCGCGAGATTGGTGTTCATCGGCGCATACCACATCGCCGTCAGAGGATGCACGGAAACCTGCTTGGCGTATTTCGTGCCCAGTTCCGCCAACCGGTCCGCCGGCGGTGGATCGAACATCCAGTCGGCCTGGCCGTTTTCCACGGCGGTGACCGCCGCCTCGTCGGTGAGACCGAAGCCATAGTCTATCTCGTCCGGATAGCCGGCCGGCTGCGCCTCCTTGCTCCATTCCTTGAAATGCGGATTGCGCACCATCTTGAGCAGGCTGTTGGGATCGTAGCTGGCGATCATGTAGGGCCCGGTGCCCGGAATGGGCGCGGTCCCCGAATCCTTGAGGGGCGCCTCGGCGGGCAGGATCGCGGCGTGCGGGATCGAGATCTTCTGCAGGAAGTCCGGATCGGGCGCCACCAGATTGAAGGTGACGGTGCTCGCCGCCTCATCGGCGACGACCCCGCCCTCGAGCGTGCAGGTCGCCGGCGTCTTGAGGCATGTGTCGGCGCCGACAATGCCATTGTAGAGCGTGCCCGTCGTCGGGCCGCTGATCTTGAACATGCGCTGGAACGACGCCACGACATCGGCCGTCGTCAGGTCCGATCCGTCGGCGAACTTGATGCCCTTGCGCAGCTTGAAGACATATTTCTTGCCGCCGTCTTCCGGCTTGGGCAAGCTCTCGGCCAGGTCCGCCACCACCTCGAAACCGGTCTTGTCGCCGGTCTTGCGGAAGGTCACCAGCCCATCATAGAGGACGTAGTTGATCTGGAAATATTGCAGCGTGTAGTTGATGTGCGGGTCGATCGTGCCGGCAGCGGCGTTGGCGAGAAGCTTCAGCGTCCCGCCAGCCTTGCCTTCTTGCGCGACCGCGCCTGTCACGGGTGCCATCAGCATAAGGCCAGCCAGGCCGACACCGGCCATCATTGCGCCAAAAACATTCCGGGAACGCATCGTCTTGCTCCTCTGGGGAAGTGGGTGATTGCAAACCACGAAGTGCGCCAGGTGGCACACGCCGGACCGCGATCCATTGTACACAGCGTATGGCGCACGAAACCCGCCGGGATAGCTGTGAATTAAGATAGTTTTGGCCGTCCAGATGCGTCGCGAGCAACAAGCCGTGATCGTGCTGTGCTCATTTGTTGAGCATTTTTCGAACATGCCCGTTTGACAAACATTGGCTGGCGGGTAAGCTTTTGCTCATGCAAGGCGTATCCGGCGATTTCGAGAGCGAATTTCACACAGGCATGGGAATCGACGCCGCCATGGCGGCGGCGATGCGCGTGCTTGCGCCCGCCGGTTTCACTTCGCTGATCTACGACTACACGCCGGTCCCGGTCAGCCACGACGGCGAGTTGATCACGCCTTCGCTCATGGCCCTCGCCAACGTGCCGCCCGACATGCAGGACCTGTGGTGCAAGGGCGGCTACTATCAACTCGATCCGGTGCAGGAGGCTGCACTCGCGGTATCGCGACCATTTCTGTGGTCGCACAAAGGGTCGCAGAGCCCGGTCATGCGACGCATCCTGCAGCGCAAGCATGACCCGGTGATAGGCTATCTCCTGGACACCAAGATGACATGTGGCGTGACGGTGCCGATCCGCTTCGACGGCGGCGATCTCGCCACCTTCACCGCCATCCGCCTTGATCCGGAGCCGAATTTCGAAGCCGAGGCACAAGGGATGCTGCCCGGCATAGGCGACCTCGGTCACCTGTTCCACGATTGCGTCTATGCCGGTTTCGATCAGCGCACCAGGACAAGCCAGTATTTCCACCTGACATCACGGGAACGCCAGTGTCTGAGCCTCGCGGCTTGCGGATTGACGGCCAAGCAGATCGCTCATGAAATCTGCCGCAGCGTGCCGACCGCGACGCTGCATCTCAACGCCGCCAGCCGCAAACTCGGCGCCCGCAACCGCTTCCACGCCATCGCCCTGGCGGCACACTACCGGTTGCTCGGGCCGATCAGCCAGGGCCAGGACCTGTCCCGCCGGCAGCATCAAAACTAACGTTATTGCTAGCTGGTCGCTTGCCGGTCCGCCTCTATACCCTTTGCCACGAGCACCGCCGGAGACCGCTGATGAGTGGCCGCCGCCGAGCCAGCCAGGCGGAGGACACGATGGACGAGCTTGCAATATCGGAAGGGTTCAGCGCCTACGGGCCATACAGGACCTGGTACCGCGTGACGGGAGACCTGGCGTCGGGCAGGCTGCCGCTGGTCGTTGCCCATGGTGGACCCGGCTGCACCCATGACTATGTCGACAGCTTCAAGGACATTGCCGGCTTCGGCCGCGCGGTGGTCCACTACGACCAGATCGGCAACGGACGATCCACCCATCTGCCGCACAAGGGCGGCGACTTCTGGACGGTCGAATTCTTCCTTGGCGAACTGGATGCGCTGCTCGCCCATCTCGGCATCCAGCAGCGTTACGCCCTGCTCGGGCAATCCTGGGGCGGCATGCTCGGTGCCGAGCATGCGGTGCGCCGGCCTGCGGGCCTCAAGGCACTGGTGCTCGCCAACTCGCTCGCCTCGATGAAGCTGTGGGTCGAAGGCGCGGGGCAACTGCGTACGGAGCTGCCGGCAACGGTGCGACAGGCGCTCGATCGCCACGAAGCGGACGGGACGACGGACCATCCCGACTACCTCGCGGCGACCCGCGCATTCTATGACCGGCACGTCTGCCGCGTCGTGCCTTGGCCGGCGGAGGTGGCGCGCACCTTTGCCGCCATCGATGCCGATCCCACCGTCTACCGCACGATGAACGGCCCCAATGAATTCCACGTTGTCGGCACCATGCGCGACTGGACTGTTATCGATCGCCTGCCGCTGATCGAAGCGCCGACACTGGCCTTTCGCGGCCTTTTCGATGAAGCCACGCCAGCCTGTGTCCAGCCCTTCCTCGACCATATCCCCACGGTCGAAGGCCATGTCTTCCCGCTCTCGAGCCACATGCCGCATGTCGAGGAAAGGCAGGATTGCATGGCTGTCACCGAAGCGTTTCTGGCCCGCCACGACTAACCGCCGCTTCGCGCGGTCGCGAACGTCGACAGGAGATCGACGGTTATTCGTCGTCGCCCACGCTGTGCACGTCCCGGCGCCAGTAGGCCGTGACCAGGTGCTGGTCGCGCGACAGGCTCCATTGCTTGCGCACGATCTTGCGGATCTCCCGGAAATCGCCGAATTCGCATCCGGCCCAGACATAAAGGCCGTCGGCAAGGGCCATGTGGCTGCGCTCCCGCAAGGCGGCCGGCAACAGGCCGGCGGTGCCGGCCTCGCGGCCGTGCCGGTAAAGCCAGGTGATGTCGATATTGTCGCCTTGCGCCAGCGCGATCCGGTCATCGGGGCCATCGACTTCGACCAGTGCTTCGGCGCGGGTTGACGGCGGCAGATGCTCGAGGATCCTGCCAATGGCGGGCAGTGCGGTGTCGTCGCCGAGCAGAAGCAGGGTCTGAGCTACCGGAGCATCGCCGCCGCCGGGTCCGATCATGCCGACGACGTCCCCCGCCTGTGCGTTTTGCGCAAAAGTGGCGGCGGGCGTGTCCTGGCCAGGGTGCAGCACGAAATCGACATCGAGCCAGCCGCTTGCGGCATCCACCGCCCGGATCGTGTAGACCCGTATGGTCAGGGCATCGTCGCCCGCGGGCCAGACAAGCAGCCCGTCGGCACCCATCGTGGGCCAGACCGGCCGCCGCCCATGCGGCGGCAGCAGCAGCCGCATGTGCAGGCCGCCATGGGTAAACCGGGCGAGATCCTTGCCGGCGAAGCGCAGGCGCTGCATATGCGCCGAGATCCGCGTCGACGCCAACACCGTGATCTCACGGAAGAACACCGGCGTGCCGGCGTCAGCGCCGTCGCCTTGCCAGCGCAGTCCGCTGGCCGTGCCAAGATGTTCGGCGACATGGCCGGCAACCGTCATTTTCATGTAGGACAAGCAGGTATCGTCCATCGCCGCGACACGGATCAGCATGCCGTCATCCTCGAGCGTGGCGATCAGCGAGCCATAATGCAGACGAAGCTCCCAACGATCGGCCGCATCGGTGTCGATCTCGAATTCGCCGTGTTCGGCGCGCAGCCGCTCCATTGCCGATCTGGTTGCCTCATCGCTGATACGGGTTTGTGCGCTCAGTTGGTCCATCACCCAAGTCCTTCGAAACGGTTCGGGACAAGACGCCGGCGGCGCCTCGCCGCCACCGCCATGCCACAGCCACTCCAGTGTTTCCACCGAAACATGAATATTAGAGTCATATTTTCTCTGGAACGCCTAGGCCCTCGGCGACAAATGGCGATTGGAGGCCACAGAATCCGGAACTGGCCACGGCCAGGTCGGATGTGCTCATTCCTCTGCGCAACAAGGTGGGTTCAGAGCCAGGCCGAGCCGTCGTTCGCAGCCGGCTGAATATCGACGCACCTCAATCCAGCCTGTGCATCAGGTCCTCATCCAGCCAGCGGCCGAAGAAATAGACCAGTTGCTTGTGCCACCACGGCCAGTCGTGGCTGACATCGCCGCCCCAATAATCGACCCAGGCGGGAATGGATTTGTCACGCAGGATCTGTTCCAGCTTGCGCGTCTCGACCAGCATCCGCTCTTCCCAGGCTCCCTGCCCGCAGCAGAAGATCAGCCGCAACGCCTTCAGGCGGGCAAGCAGCTTGGGGTCGACGATGCCGGGCAGATAGTCGAGGGGCGAATTGTAGAAGATGTCGCCTTCAAGCGCCTTGTCGAAAAAGTCGCGGGCCGAATAGACGCCAGACAGCGCAATGACGCCACTGGCAAGCTCGGGAAAGCGGAAGACGAAATTCGACGAGTGGTAGCCGCCCATCGAGCAGCCCGAGAACAACGGCTTCAGCTTGCGTCCGCCATTGGCTTGCTCGGCAGTCGACAGGAATTCCGGCAGCGCCTCCTCGCGTAGATAGCTGAAATAGGCCTCGTGGCGTGCGATACGATGCGCGGCGTCCGCATGATTGTCGAAGAAGGATTCCGAATCGACGCCGTCGACGGTGAACAGCTGGATGCGGCCGGTGTCGATGAATTCGGCCAGTGCGCCTACGCCGCCGGAATCCTCGAACTGGTAGAAGCGCCCCTGCGAGGTCGGAAACACCACCACCGGCCGGCCGGCGTGGCCGTAGCGCTTGTATTCCATGTCGCGGCCGAGCTTGTCCGAGAAACTCTTGTGATAGGAGATGTCCATCGCCTCACACCTTTTCCGCGTGGATGTAGGCGACCGCCTTGCGCAGCGCCGCTTCGTCCTTCGAGCGCATCTGGTAGGCGTAATTTCCCATGGCGCGGCTGAAAACCTCTTCGATGGCCTGATGGTGGACGATCTTGTCGCCATGGGCGGCTAACACGTCCTCATGGCTGTGCAAATAGCTGAGGCGTCGCTTGCGGCTGGCGTAGGCGGTGAAATACTTGCCCTCATAGGGCCCGCCGGCGGCATCCCTGACCACCATCTCGGCCCATGCCGCATAGACGTCGATGTCGAAGGTGTAGTTGATAGCATCGGTCATCCAGGCGCCGGGCGGGCGCATGTTGACCTCCAGCGCGATGACCCGGTCGTCCTTGGTCTCGAACAACTCGATGTGAAAGAAGCGCTCGCGCACGTCGAACGCTTTCAGGATCTTGCGGCCGGCCTCCTCGACTGCCGGGCTGATCCTGGGAAAGCAAACGTAGCTCATGTGGCGATCGTTGTTGACCACCTCCATGACGCTCTGGTCGTAACGATGGCTCGCCGCCAGCACCACCTCGCCATCGCGATTGACCAGCCCGTCGAAGGTCACCACCAGCCCCTCGATGAACTGCTCCATGACGAACGTCACGTCGTCGGGCTTGTCCCTGAAGAACTGGTCGAGTTCCCGGGCATTGGAGATCTTGAAGGTGTTCGAGGCGCCCGAGCCGCTGTCAGGCTTGACCACCACCGGATAGCCGACGCGGCGGATGAAGGTCATGGCCCCAGCGCGGTCGGAGCATTTGCGCTGCGCTATGGTGTCGACACCGCTCTTGCGGAAGAAGGCACGCATGCGGCTCTTGCGCTTCAAATTCTTCACGAAATCGAGCTTGGTGCCATAGATGTTGAAGTCGGTGCGGATGTTGGCTTCCAGCTCCAGCCAGTGCTCGTTGAGCGATTCGAAGCGGTCGATGCGGCCCCATTTGTGGATGAAATGCCCCATCGCCCGGAACACCGGATCGTAGTCTTCCATGTCGGCGACACGGTAATATTCCGAAAGCGCCGCCTTCAGCTTGGCGTCGAGTGCGTCATAGGGTGCGTCGCCGATGCCCAGCACCCTTGCTCCAGCCTTCTTCAAACGGTCGCAGAAATCCGCGCCATTGGCGGGAAAATGCGGCGAGAAGAACACGAAATTCATGGATGACCCCTCCCAGCGACAGGACATCGCAACCCCGTCGACGCCCAAGTCTGGCGCATTTGCCGCGCCTGGGGAAGAGCACGTGCGTTAGAGATTCCCCCGCCATGCCAGGGCAACGAACTCGGGTTAACGGGTTCCTTCGGCGCCTTCGCCGGCGCGTAGGCTGACGGAAACGAAAAACCCGCCTGCGCGGCGGGTCACTGGCGCAAATCAGCACCATACGCAAATATGTACCATAGCTGAGGTCACGAAATCAAGAAAAAATTCCTATCCTGCTACCGGCACAAAAGCTGCCGACACCGCCGAACTGGCTGTCGTCAGGTCTTTTGTCAACTTGAGTTCGGAGCCTACCCCCATGCAGGGGAATCGCTTCAGGTTAACGTTGATTTTTGACGGATGAGATTTTCGAGATAGTGGCCGTTGAGATTGGCGAGTTTTCGTCG
>NZ_JAMYOR010000085.1:0-21997 GCF_040319965.1 Mesorhizobium sp. M0830
AATTGCGGCCGATGATCATTGGCTCGCTCTCGGGATGGTTGATGTTGGCGGGAATGATCGCCCGTCCGCGCGCCACCTCGTCACGCACGAATTCGGGCGTGACGAAATCGGGCAGCGTCGCGCCGAAAGCCTCGCCGTCGCGCTCAAGCTTGCCGCGCAGGATCTCGCGACCAAGGTTCTCGCGGATGGCGACGAACTCCATTTCGGGTGTGATGATGCCGGCGCGCGCGTAGGCAAGCTGCGTCACCGCCTTGCCTGCTTTGGCCCTGAGCGGTCGGTGGCGGATGGGAAATTCTGGCGTCAGGCGTTCGCCCGTCGCGAATCCGTTGTCCTCCGGCCGGACATGGCGGCCGTCGCAGACCTCGACATCGCCGCGCGCCAAGATCCATTCGTGGCGAAGCCGGGCCAGGCCTTTTTCGATGCTGGTTTCGACAGCCGGATCGGTATAGGGGCCCGACGGATCGTAGACGGTGACGGGCGGTTCGCCGGCTGTCGGATGGACGGAGATTTCGCGCATCGGCACCCTGATCTGCGGGTGGATGGCACCGGGCTTGTGGATCTTACGCGAAGCAGGCAGCGGCCCCGTTGAGACGGCTGGGGTGAGGGCATTCATCTTGAGGCTCCTTTGCTCATGCATTGGAGACCCAGTTCTGTGCCGGAAGGATGAAAAGACGCTTCTGTCGACCTGCCGAAACAGGACCTCGGGCGTGAACTCCCGCAGAGCGCTTGCACCGTCCCTACGCCAGTATGAACTGGATCAGGTTCAACGGGTCACTGCGCCGCGAAAGCCAGCAGTATCTCAGCCCCTTGCCGGGACTCCCCTGGTGAATGCCTCAAGTTGAACGGGCCGGCGTTGTCTTGTCAAGCGCATGTTCGTCCTGCGGCGGCGGTGGGCGGCATTCAAATTGGGCCCAAATTGGGCCGACGGCCTCGCCATGGGTCGCGGAGAAGTTCCGCGGGAGACAAGGCAGGTGTGGCCAAAGCTGCATTTGCCTCGTCAAACTTGATGTGACATTGACGTAGACGGAACTGCTGCGTTTCAAGGATCTTAAGCCGTCAATGCCTGATCGGAACAGAACTGGTGGGCCGCCCGAACGCCCCACAAACATCGTGCTCTCGATCACCTCTTATTGTCGCCGGAAAAGGGGTGATCGACCATTCGATCAAGTCGACCGCTCGCTGAAGGGCGCCCTCGGTTTCAGCACGGCTGGGCGAAGTGGCAATGACATGTCCAATCCAGTCTCGGAAATCCCCCTTCCTGACGATCGGTGTCTTGGGTTCAACATTCAATTTGACCTCGGCCACACCTGATATAGCAGCTGCCTGAGTGTCGCCACCAATCCAGTCGAGGGTGCCATCTTGATCAGGAAGCAGGAATCGCGCGGCCGCAGTATGCGAATGCTTTTTGCGCAGATCCCATTCCTCGCCAATGACAAGCTTGATGTGCTCGGTGACGAGGTCGACACCGTAAGCTAACTGGACCAGTTGAGGGTCGGGCGCGCCACTAAGACGCGGATTGACTTCAATGACAACTGGACCGCGTTTCGTGCACCGGAGTTCAATGTTAGTTGGCCCCCAGCCAAGGCCGAGAGCCCGCAAACAGCTCAGCGAAACATCGGCGATGCGCTCACGCTCCTGATCGGTTAGCAGGGCCGGATACGTCACCTCACGTATGACGAAATGGGGGAGGGGACCAAAGTCATTGGCGCAAATCGCAACGACCTCATTCCCCATAACATTAATGCTATAGAACGGGCCCTGTGCGAATTCTTCGACGAGTATTTTCGGTGTAGACCGCCATATGTGCTTTCCGCCCAATAGATGGGTCGTATGTTCGGCTACGTCTTCGAGGCTGCGGCACAATCGGACACCCATGCTGCCGCTGCCTACTGCCGGCTTAAGAATCGCGGGCAGGCCGATCTCTGCAGCCGAGCTTTCTACCTCCGCCGCATTCGCTGCCAACCGATAGGCCGGTATTGGAACGCCGGCCTGCGCGAGGAGTTGGCGTTGCTTGAATTTGTCGCAGCTTCGTTCAATCGATTCAGGGTTCGGTCCCGGTAGATCGAAATGCCGGCAAAGCTTGCCAACTGTCGCATAGATCGATTCATGGTCCCCGGCAAAGCCAGTAATGCCAGCAATGTCGTGGGTAGCACGCAGCCGCGAACTTTCGCGGACCAACGCTTCGAGATTGCCAGTGTCGACACGGATTGCCTCAACGTTTTCCGCCGAAAGATAGTCGTACCGAGGTGGATCAGCCGTCAGAGTAATTGGATGAAGACCAAGACACTGAGCCGCTTGGACGTATAGCTGACCAGTACCCCTATGGCCTTCGACCAATATGAGCGCTCTTCTTCTTACCATTGCTGTTAATCCCGATGTTGCGTGCTGGCGGCGGTCCGAGGGTACCGGTGTCACTTTTGTGGCCGTGCCGGACCTCAGACTCGGGGTGCCGTACCATTGTCAACGACTGACGGTTGTAAAAATCTTGTAAATTGATTTGAAGGATCTGTTGCAGCGTTTTTGATTAGGGCGGCGTCGGAGGCTTGCTCCGTTCAAACCAGGTTAGCTGGGGTTGGTGTGTGATCCCGTGGGCCTGGGCGTGACCTACCCCTCGGGTAGGGCACGCCAAGCCACATCAAACTCGCAGCACAAGAACATGCGCTCTGGTCATACCGGCTCATGGTGAGCCCTGAATCTGGAACCGGCCCGATGTGTAAGCAGCGAGTCGTCAAACGGCCCCATTCAATCATGGAGTCACATCATTTAAGATCGCGAAAGCTGTCATTGCGGGTTACGGAACTGCTTTCCGATGACATTCGAAGATGCGATCGGGCGTCAGAACCGGATCGCTGACCGCCGCTTCCACCTCGGCGAGCCCGGCTGATATAATCAGGTCTGAGGCTGCGCGCCCTGTCGTTCCCAGCATTTACATTAGGCAGCCTTGCCAAGATTGTCCCGCAGCAGAACCTGCCTGAGCGCATCGACGAACGTCCGAATATCTGTCGTACTATGGGCAGGCGTAACCGTCACCCTGAACCGCTCGGTTCCCACCGGAACACTCGGCGCCAGAATTGGCTGAACGTATATTCCATGCTGATCCAGAAGCTGGCGGGACGCTTCCTTGCAACGGAATGGATCACCAATAGGCACAGGAATGATGTGGCTTCGGGTCGGCATGACGGGGATGCCCGCCTCTTTCAGCAATCCGATTAAAAGTTTCGTTTTCCGGTGCAGATCAATTCGTTCTGAATCTGAATCGCGAAGATGGCGCAGCGCTGCCAGCGCACCAGCCGCTAGCGCTGGCGCAAGCGCCGTGGTGAAAATGAAACCGATCGAGAAGCTTCGTATGCTGTCAACAATGGAGGCAGGTCCGGTCACATAACCCCCCATCGAGCCGAACGCCTTACCTAGCGTCCCTTCGATGATGGTTGGACGATCCATGATGCCAAGTTCCGCGGCAATGCCGGCGCCTTTCGGACCGTACATTCCCGATGCATGAACTTCATCCAGAAACGTCATTGCGCCAAATTCGTCCGCCATGTCACAGATATCTTTGATCGGTGAAATGTCACCGTCCATTGAATATACCGATTCAAAAACAATGATCTTGGGTCTTGCAGGATTTACGCTGCGCAGAAGCTCCCGCAAATGCGCAACGTCGTTATGCTGGAAGACGCGCTTTTCGGCCCGGCTGTTGCGGCATCCACTAATAATTGAAGCGTGGTTGTGCGCGTCAGAAAATATAATTGTGTCCGGCATCAAAGATGCCAATGTACTCAATGATGAATCGTTTGAGCTGAAGCCGGAAACAAAAATCAATCCTGCTTCCTTGTTGTGGAAAGCTGCAAGCTCCCGCTCGAGCAACACGTGATAATGGTTGGTGCCACCAATGTTGCGGGATCCTCCCGATCCTGCGCCGTTGGCATCGATGGCGCGCTTCATTGCCGATAGCACTTTGGGGTGCTGCCCCATACCGAGATAATCATTAGTGCACCAAATGGTTATCTCTTTTCGGCCGTCGGGCCTATTGAGCCAGGCCTTTGGGAAGTTGCCAGACTGACGCTCCAGATCGGCAAATTCACGATACCCGCCACGGCCTTTGAGTTGCTCGATTCTTCCGGCGAAATACTGCACATAATCCAAATCAATCTCCTGTTGGGAAGCCGTTTTTCGGCGCGCTCAGTGCTGCTTCACAGCGCACCTGCGCCGGCCCATCGCGTCGCATCCCTCGACAAGCACCAGCAAGATTGGATTTCGACTACGCGCTTGATCTTGCGGGGGTTTCGGCCGCTCCAGCTAATTCGGGTAACGCGCCCCAAAGTGCAAGTGAAGAGAATGTTAAATCTATTTGTTACTGAAATGTCTGAAATTGCATGAGTGTCGCAAGCGATTTCATAATTCTGGCCAGTCGTCGTTCGATTCCTGTCGCGGCCTTGTCAGAGCTGCGCTCGGCGGGCTTTCGGGCCCGAGAGCCGCAATGCGCGAGGGCCGCGTCTTGTCGCGCAACAGCCCTTGAAGCCCTTCGGCGGCGAAACGCTCTGCAAACGCCATACGCAGCTTTTGGACGTGCTGGCCTGCCGGATCATCTTGACGGTGCCGACGTCATCGTCGGTCCAGCCGGTTCGGAGTCGCCTCAGAATCGGAAATTTCTGCCCATCAGACTGGAAATTGACATGTAAGCTTCCCGGCTCCTTCAGATGTCATCATCTCTCGCACACCAACTCATGCCACGCAGATGAGATCGCGCCTTTTTCTGTCGTCACATTCCATTGTCAGAATCGGAAAAGAAGGGTCTCCTTGTTTTTATATGAAACAAAATTTCACAAATAATTATGAAAACGGACATGTTTGCTGCAGACAATTAACGTGCACGTACTTGTCTGCCGCTGCATAACGAAATATAGGCAGCGATTATAACTTATAAACGTAGTGAAACGCGTCAATCGACATTTCCATAGAGCTGCAGCAGAGGCGAGGGGAGTCCCATGGGCCCTATGAAGATGCAGCCCGAGGAGATGGGCAGCCTGTCCGCGCGGATTTACAGCAAGGTGCGGGATGGCTTGATCATCGGCAATTTCGCGCCGGGCGATCGTCTCCTTATGCAGGATCTTGCCGGGCAGCTCGGAACCAGCATTACGCCGGTGCGCGAAGCCTGTCTGCGGCTCGTCAGCGAGCAGGCGCTCGAGTTGCGCTCCGGCAGGTTCGCCGCGGTGCCAGACCTCAGCCGCGCCCGCTACATTCAGATCAAGCTGATCCGCGTGGCACTTGAAGGGCTTGCGGCAGAACACGCTGCCGACCATTTTGCCCCCGCCGATCTCGAACAGCTTGAGACCTTCCGCGCCTCATTTGTAGAGAGCCATAAGGCCGGTAATATCAAGGAAGCGCGATCCTCCAATCGCGCTTTCCACTTCGGCGTCTACCGCCTGTCGCGTATGCCGATGCTGATCGGACAGATCGAAAGCATGTGGGCCTCGATGGGTCCAATCCTTAACGTTTACGACCGGGAAATTCCGCGCGGGTACACCGGCGCGGAAGAACATGACCATCTCATCGAGGCCTTGAGGACTGGCGACAGGAAGAGGGCCCGCGAGGCGATCGAGAACGACATCCAGCGAGGCTCACATGGTTTTCTGCGCTATTTCGACGAGCGCGGCTCCGGCTGAGCTGAATTGCCCTAAGCACCATCGATCTGCGCGACGCGCGGTGTGCGCAGGCCGGCTGTTTCCCCGCCGTCTACAGTCACCACCGTGCCGTTGACATAGCTCGATTGATTCGAAAGTAACCAAGCGACCACATCAGCGATCTCTTCAGGGGCACCGAAGCGGTTGGCAGGGATCCGCAGTTCGAGCTGCTTCTTGCGCAGTGCATCGCTTATGATGTTGCCCATCATGCGTGTTTCGATCTGGCCGGGGCAGACAGCGTTGAAGCGGATCTCCTCGCCGAACTCCAGCGCGAGGGCCTGCGTCAGCCCGATGACCGCGGCCTTTGAGGCGCAGTAGGCAGCGAGCCCTTCTTCGCCCGTCTTTCCGGCGATGCTGGCCATGTTGACGACTGAACCCCTCCCGAGCCGCAAGCCGTCCAGCGCATGACGGATGAAGAAAAAGACGCTGCGTGCATTAACCGCAAGGACCTCATCCCAATCGTCCTGGGTGGCGGTGGCGAAGGCAATGCGCTTCGACATGCCGGCATTGTTCACGAGCCCCGCGAGCCGGCCGTTGCCAAGTTCAAGCGCACGGTCGACGACACGGCGGCAATCGTCTTCACGGATAATGTCACCGGCAACGAACGTGACACCGTGATTGGCGCGTTCGAGCGCCGCGCCCGCTTCTGCATCTCGGCCGGTCGCCACCACTCTGGAACCGGCAGACGCAAGTTTCTCCACGCAGGCCCGCCCAATCCCGTGCGTGGCGCCTGTTACGATGATCATTCCAATTCACTCCATTACGTATTTGGCAACCGCACAGTTTGGGGGGCTCGCTTTTGGGCCAATCCCCGCCCCATCAAATCATGACGAACAACGTTGTCGTCACCTAGGATCAGTGGATCAATTGTGACGCAGGTTAAAGCCGGTGGACTGGCCCAAGCGCCGGGCCGTCGGCCCAACGGCTGGATTGGCGATACTGCGCATGTGGCCATGTCTTTCCTCGCGTGATGGGGTGTTCCCTAGAAGCGGAGCGATATGCGGGTGTGACGACCGATAAGGCGGACCGGCTATTCCGATAGGGACATGCATACTGTCGCATGACCGACTCGTCATCCCCGCAAGGCCAGTAATGCCAGAAGTGCTGCACAATACGCCAAGAACGCACACCGACCAATCAGTGTTTCGACTGTTCGCCGCACACGGGATCGGCCTCTCAGCTGGCAAAACCATGTCGCAATGGCTGGACGTGCATCGCGATTTGCGAGCCTGGTGACGCGGGACTTGCGCCGGCACGCCATCAAGGGAACCGGCCGCGACGGCTTGCCGGCGGAGGCTGTGCTGCCCTGCCCCTGCTCAAGCAGCACCACCCACTAAGCATCGGGAACCCGCGTTCCATTTAGAAGCCTCCACGTTGCGGGCCTTTGCCCGGCTGCCGGGAGAATGAAGTCGCAAGACAACACCCGCAATCCGGGCGCCGACCTCTAGGAAGAACTCAGGCTGGCAAGCGCCAGACGAGAGAAGTTGGAAAGCGGCACGGTCGTGCGCGGGGAACCGTCATTTCAACAATCATCCGACCGCAGCGTGTTATGGCACGCTGCGGTGCGGTTCAGCGCGGCTGTTGCAGCACGCGAATGCACTGGGCACATCTCCTCCCTAAAGACACTATGACGATTTGGTCGATAGCGAAGTGCGGCTGCTGACCAATGGCTCTGTATTCGAAGGCCACGCTGATCGCTTTGACTTATTCGCCGGCGCTTGATGTCAGGCAACTCGATCGACAAGCCGCATACCGGTCGGTCGCGAGGAAGCCCACATCGCCGCGGCCAGTTGCATGGCTGCTGTCTCCGACCTCGTCTTTCGTCAAATGGATTGTGATCCCGGTCGAGGCAGCGAAACCGCGATTGAAGACACTTTCCCGGCTGAGCACCGGCTAATGAAAACCCTATTGACTTATAACTTATAAGTAGTACGGTAGCGCTGTGAAAATGAACAACGGCGCGGATGGCCCTGAAGGCGAACTCGCCTAGACGGTACTACGATCCGCCAGCAAGCCTCTGCTCCCAAGGCAGACCGCGGAGCCGGCGAAAGCGCCGGCGCCGGACCCGGGAACACACGAAAATGGGGAATCACATGACCAAGAATCACGCTTTCCGATCCATGCTCGCGGCGGCTTTCGTCACCGGCGTGGCCGTCCTGCCCAACGCCGCCCAGGCCAAGGATTGGTGGCCCTTCAAGATCAACTCGGCCAAGGGCGGCGATCTGAAAAAAGTCGAGGCACTCGACTATGTGCCGCTGGAAAAGGCCGAGAAGCCCTGGAACCTGTGCGTCTTGTTTCCGCACCTCAAGGACAGCTACTGGGTCTCGGTCGACTACGGCATCGTCGAAGAAGCAAAGCGCCTGGGTGTCAAGGTGACGGTGCTGCAGGCTGGCGGCTATGACGCGCTGCCCAAGCAGCTGTCGCAATACGACGATTGCGTCGCATCCGGTGCCCAGGGCATCCTCGTCGCAGCCATCTCGGAAGCCGGCCTGGCGGCCAAGCTGAAGGAGGGCGACGCCAAAGGCCTTGTCCAGATCGCCGTCGCTAATCCCATCTTGGAAACTCCGATCACCGCACGCATCACTCCCGATACCTACCAGAAGGGCTTTCAGGAGGGTGAGTACCTCAAGAAGTATCTCGGCGACAAAAAGACGACCGCGATCGGCCTGCCGGGTCCGCAGGGATCGGGTTGGGCGGAGAGCTATATGGCGGGCTTTCGCGACAGCACCAAAACCGGCAACATCAAGCTCGCGGCCGAGCTCTATGGTGAGCCCGGCGTTCCGCAAAGCCTGCGCATCGTCGAGGACGCCCTGCAGACCTATCCGGATCTCAATGTCATCTGGGGCGGGGCAGCGGCGGCCGAAGCGGCCGTCAGTGCCGTCGCCGACGCCGGCCGCGACGATGTCGTGATCATGTCGTCCTACGAGAACCAGACGATGCTGAAGCTGGTCAAGGAAGGCAAGGTGCTTGGCTTTGCCGCCGAGTATCCGGTCATGATGGGCCGCATCAGCGTCGACCTCGCGGTGCGCGCCTTGGAAAAGAAGGACTATGAGAAGGTTCTGCTGGTCGCGCCGGGTATCGTGACCAAGGACAACGTCGACAAAATCGACCCGACGCAGATTTTCGCGCCCGTTGGGTGGAAGCCTGAATTTTCGGTACAATAGCCACATCTTCGATGGGCGGTAGACCTCGGCCTTGGCCTGCCGCCCGTTTTGCTTCGAGTTCGGTGGTGTCAGCGATGCTTGAACTTACACGTATGACGAAGCGTTTCGGGGGTGTGGTGGCGCTTGACGGCGTCGACTTCTCGCTGTTGAGCGGTGAGGTCCATGCCCTTCTCGGTGAAAACGGCGCCGGCAAGTCGACGCTCATCAACCTGATAGCGGGAACGTATGGCTGGACCGAAGGCTCGTGCCGGATAGATGGCCAAACCGTTTCCGCGCTGACCCCGCAGAAATCCCGCGATGCCGGGGTGGCGGCTGTGTTCCAGGAATTCAGTCTCGTCCCCGACCTCACGGTCGAGGAGAACCTGTTTCTTGGACGCGAGATCAAGGGAAGGCTTTTCCTGAACCGGCGCGCGATGCGTGCCCGCGCGGAAGAACGCTTCCGCGACATTGGCTTCCACGTCGAGCTGGACAGCAAGATCGAAACGCTGACCCGGGCGCAAAAGCAGATGGTCGAGATTGCCAAAGGCATGCTTTCGGATGCCAAAATCCTCATCCTGGACGAACCGACCGCGTCGCTTACCGACGGTGAGGCGGAAAAACTGTTCGCCGCCATCGCAGGCCTCAAGGCGCGGGGCGTCGGTATCATCTATGTGTCGCACCGCATGGCGGAGATCCGTCGGCTCGCGGACCGTGTCACGGTGCTGCGAGGAGGGCGCAAGATCGACACAGTGGCCATCGCCGCGGCATCCGACGCGACCCTGATCGAGATGATGGTCGGCCAGCCGGTCGAACGACTGTATCCGTCAATCAGCCAGCGCCCCGCCGAAATCGTGCTGGCGACCAGGGGGATCAGTGTCTCCGGTACCCTATCGGATGCCTCCATCATGGTCAGGGCTGGCGAAATCGTCGGCCTGGCGGGCCTGGTTGGCTGCGGCCGCAGCGAACTTTGCCGAGCCGTGTTCGGCCTGGAACGTGTGACGTCCGGTGAGATCGAACTCCATGGCGCGGTGGTAAGAGCGCCAGCCCCGCACAGCATGTTGCGCGCCGGACTTTGTTACTATCCAGCGGATCGCGGCGCCGAGGGACTGGCGCTTGGCCGTCCGGGCCGCGAGAACGTGACCATGGCCGCGCTTGACGACCCGAGACTGTCCCAGGCCGGACTGCTCAAGTCATGGCGCGAGCGCCGGGCGATAGCCGCGCCGTTGAAGACACTGGGTCTGCGACCGATGGCCCCCGAACGCGCGGCCGCGTCCTTTTCGGGAGGAAACCAGCAGAAGCTCGTGCTGGCGCGCGGTCTGATGCGCCCGGTCTCGGTCCATATCTTCGATGAACCGACGGTCGGCATCGACGTCGGCGCCAAAAGCGAGGTCTACCGGCTGATGAAAAGCCTGGTGGAGAATGGCGCGGCTATTCTGCTGTCATCGTCCGAACTGCCAGAGCTCGTTCACCTTGCCAACCGCGTCTATGTCATGCGCGAAGGGCGCATAGTCGCCGAACTCAAAGCCGACGGCATCACCGAGGCGACTGTGCTGCGTCACTATTTCGACGCCGAAACCGGCGCCACGGAGGCAGCATGAGCCCTGACACGCTGCGGCGCCGTTTTCTGGAAACAGGCGGGATCGTCATCCTGCTTCTGGTCGCGGTCGCGGCGGCGGCCGCGATCATCGAACCGCGTTTTCTGAACCGCCTGAACATCCTCAACGTCCTGCGCAATTTCTCCTTCCTGGCGGTTCCGGCGATCGGCCAGATGATCGTCATGACCACGGGCGGTTTTGATCTGTCGGTCGGCGCCACCATGGCGTTGGCGTCCGTGGTCACAGCCGCGGCGATGGCCGCGATGCCCGATGCGCATGGGCTCCAGCTGCTGGTGCCCGTAGCGCTGGCCTTGGCCAGCGGCGCCTGTGTTGGCCTGGTAAACGGCACGCTGGTGGCGCGGCTTTCCCTATCACCTTTCATGGTGACGTTGGCATCGTTGTCGATCGTCGCGGGAATTACGCTCTATTACACGCAGGGCATCCCGATCTATGGCGTTTCCGACGCCTTCGTCGATGCCATCGGGCGAGGGCAGGTGCTTGGCCTGCCGCCGGTCTTGCTGCTGGCGATCGCGGTGATCGCCATCGCCATCATTCTGCAGCGTCGGACCGCGCTCGGGCGCCACTTCTACGCCGTCGGCGGCAATGTCGGCGCCGCCCGGCTGTCGGGCGTGCGGACTCACCGTGTGCTGATTACCGCCTATGTGCTCTCCGGTCTCCTGGCCGCGCTCACCGGCGTCCTGATCACCGCTCGCATCGGCTCTGGCCAGTCGACGATCGGCGGGACGCTCGGACTGGAGACGATCGCCGCGGCGGTGATCGGCGGTGTTTCATTGCGCGGCGGCTCAGGCCGCGCCGAGAACGTCGCCATGGCGGCGCTGTGCCTGGCGATCATCGCCAATGCGATGAACCTCACGCAGATCGACAGCAAGTTCCAGACGCTAGTGCTGGGTTCGGTGCTCATCGGCGCACTGGCTTTCGACCGAATTGTTCAGGGGAGGCGGGCCAATGTCTGATCGTCCAGACATGGCGGCTCCGGTTGTTCTTGACCGCGCTCGCCCGGACATCCGCCAGTTCGCGGCGCAGGCCAAGCTGCCGGGGCTTGTATTCCTGGCCCTGCTGGTTCTCGGTCTGCTCGACCCGCGCATCGTTTCAAGCGGCAATCTCTGGAACATCGCGATCCAGACCAGCTATCTCGCACTCTTCGCCATGGCGCAGACCATGGTGCTGCTGACGCGCGGCTTCGACCTTTCGCTTGGTTTTACCGTCTCGCTCGTCAGCGTCATATCGGCGATGGCGATGACCGGAAGCGGCGATACGCCCATCCTGTGGGGAATCGCCGCCGGCCTCGGCGTCGGGCTGCTGATCGGCGGGCTGAACGGCTTCCTCATCGCCGGTGTCGGCATCAACCCGTTGGTGACGACGCTCGGCATGGCCAACATTGTCATGGCGCTGGCGTCAACCGTCAGCGGCGGCTTTCCCGTGCCGGGCATTCCCGAAGCCTTCACGGAGGCCTTGGCGGAGGGACGGCTGATCGGCATTCCGGTGCCCATCCTGTTCGCCGCGCTGTGTTTCGCACTGCTCTTCCTGGTCCTGCGCTTCACCGTGTTCGGCCGCGGCCTGTATCTCATCGGCGCCAATCCTCGCGCGGCGAAGGCGGCGGGCGTTCGAACCGGACGCGTCGTTGCGATCGACTACGTGGTCTGCTCGCTGCTGGCCGCGATTGGCGCCATGCTGCTCACCGCGCGCACCGGATCGGGCGAGCCCAATCTCGGCGGCAACCTGACCCTGGAATCGATAGCGGCGGCGGTGGTCGGTGGCGTGCGGCTGAGCGGCGGAGAGGGAGGCGTCACCGCGGCTCTGCTGGGTGCCCTGTTCATCACGATCATTTCCAACGCCATGAATCTCATGCAGGTCGACGGCTATCTGCAGCAGGTTCTTTTGGGCCTCATCATTCTGGCCAGCCTGATACTGGGCCGCGATCACAAGAAACGCTAACAGCTTCGGACCTTAAATGGCTTATCAAGTCTGCATCGATATCGGCGGAACCTTCACCGATTGCCTGGTTTCCGAGCCCGGTGGGAAAATCTCGATCTTCAAATCGCCGACGACCCCCGGCGAATTCGAGAAGGGGTTCATCAACGTGCTGCACGTCGCGGCCGCCGGATACGGGCTCGATCCCGCGACGTTCATGACCAAGATCGACCTGATCGTGCACGGCTCGACCGTCTCGACCAACGCGCTGGTCGAGCGCAAGACCGTCAAGGTCGGTTTGATCCTCAACGAAGGACATCAGGACATCCTCGTCCTGCGCGAGGGCCCGCGCAAGGGCGCCTTCCAGTGGCGGCTCGACTATCCCGAGCCCTACGTCCCCCGCCACCTGACGAAGACGGCGCGGGGCCGCGTCGATGCGCGCGGGCGGGAGCTCACGCCTTTGTCAAGATCCGATGTCGAGGCGGCGATAGCCGACTTCCGGCGCTATGGGGTCGAGGCGATAGCGGTCGGTCTGCTTTGGTCGGTCGTCAATCCCATCCATGAAACGACGGTCCGCGATATCATCGCGCAGGCATGGCCGGAGATCCCGGTGACGCTTAGCCATGAAGTCAATCCGATGTCGCGCGAGTACAAGCGCATCATCGCGGCCGCCATCGACGCGTCGATCAATCCGATCGTGCGAACCTATATCGAGGACTTGCGGCAGGCACTTTCGCAGGCTGGTTTCCAGGGCGAGCTGCTGCTGGCCAACTGCGTCGGTGGAATGATGCCTCCCGCCGAGATGCTGCGGCGGCCAATCTACAGCGTCATGTCGGGGCCGACGCTGGCGCCGATGGCCGCGCTGGCGCTGAGCGACGAGGCCAACGTCATCGTCGGTGACATGGGCGGCACCACCTTCGACGTCTCGGCTTTGCGTGACCACCAGATCATCGTCACCCCGGACAGCATGATCCACGACGATTCGCTGGGCATCGCGAAAGTCGATGTGAGATCGGTTGGCGCCGGCGGCGGGTCGATTGCCTGGGTCGATGATGGCGGCCTGCTGCGGGTCGGTCCACAGAGCGCTGGCGCGCGGCCGGGGCCGGCATGCTACGGAGCGGGCGGCACCGAGCCAACGGTCACCGATGCCAATGTCGTGCTCGGCATCATTGACCCGGATTACTTTCTCGGTGGCCGGATCAAGATAAGCCGCGACCTGGCCGAGAAAGCGGTCGCGAGCATCGCGACGCGGCTCGGCATCTCGGTATTCGACGCAGCTTACGCCATCCAGACCACCAGCAACCACAACATGGTCGGGGCCATCGAGGAAATCACCATTCGCGAGGGCATAAACCCACGCGACAGTTTCTTTGTCTGCGGCGGCGGTGCGACCGCCATCCACATCGCCGAGATGGCCGACATATTGGGCTTGAAACGCTACATGATCCCCCGCTTCATGGCTGGGTTGAGCGCGTTCGGCGGGTTGATCTCGGATATAACGCGCGAGGAAAGCGCGGTTTTCCTAACCTCGACCCGGCGCTTCGACGCCGCTGGCGTTTCCGACATCCTGGCGCGGTTGAAGGTGTCGGGCGAAGCATTTCTCGAACAGGCCGGCGTTGAGCCCGAGCTGCGGCGTTTCGAGTTCTCCTTTCTTGGTCGCTACGAGTACCAGTCCTGGGAGATCGAGGTCCATTTCGAGGCCAATGAGGCGCGTCTCGACGCGGCGAAACTGCCAATTCTCATCGAAGCGTTCCATCAGATGCACGAACGCATTTATTCAATCAGATCCGACCGCGACGTCGTCGAATTCACCAACTGGAAGCTGCGCGCGGTGGGCAAGCGGGCCAATCAGGATGCCTGGAAGGATTTCAGGCTGGCCGACCAGGCGACGGCGCCGGTCGCCAAGACCCATCGGTCAGCTTATTTGCATGAAACCCGGCGGACGAGCTCTCTGCCCGTCTACGACATGGACCAGCTGGGCGCGGGGGCGGCGCTTGATGGGCCATGCCTGGTGGAGGCGACGACGTTCACCGCCTTCCTCAAGGACGGACACCGCGGGCGCGTCGACCCACAAGGCAACATCGTCGTGACCGTCGATTGACACCAACCTTCCCGAGTAAGGCATCATAAAATGAATTCACCTGTCATTCGCCTGGAGACGCCAACGCGCCGCGTCGATCCGTTCCTGATGTCGGTTCTCAAAAGCCGGTTCGAGGCCGTCGTGCGGGAAATGACGCTGGTCGTGATGCGGGCCAGCCGCTCGGCGGTGATCAAGAACGCCCGCGACCTGAGCTGTGCGATCCTGACCTATGATCACCGCCTCGTTTCCACCGAGGACGCGCTGCCGATCCACGTCATGTCGATGGATCTGGCGACCCGTCCGATAACGGAGTTGTTCGACGATATCGCCGACGGCGACATCTTCCTCAACAACTGCCCATACACGGGCGGCACCCATCATGCCGACCTGATCATGGCGATGCCGATCTTTTTCGATGGCAAGCCGCTGTTCTGGGCCGTGGCGCTTTCCCATCACGCCGATACTGGCGCGCCGACGCCTTCGACCTATCTGCCATTCGCCAAGAACGTTTATGAGGAAGGCATCCACTTTCCCTGCGTGCGCGTGGTCGAACAGCACAGGGAGAAGCAGGACATCCTGCGCATCGGCATGATGCGCAACCGTGTTCCAGACATCTGGCTGGGCGACGTGCGCGCCCAGATCGGCGCCTGCAGGACCGGTCGACGCCGTCTATTGGAACTGCTTGAAAAATACGGCCGCGACACGCTGCTGGATTTTGTCGAGGACTGGTTCGACTACGGTGCACGTCGCGCCATGGCCGAAATCGCCAAATTGCCGAAGGGCAAGTTCACCTACGAGGTCCGCCATGACCCGGTCCCCGGCGTGGCGGAAGAGGGCATCCCGGTCAGGATCACCATCGATGTCGACCCCGAAGCCGGCGAAATCACGGTCGATGTGCGTGACAACATGGATAACGTCCCTGGCGGTCTCAACCTGTCGGAAAACACCTGCACGGGCTCGTGCCGCATTGGCGTCTTCAACAATCTCGACGACGGCATCCCGCACAACGAGGGCGCCAAGAGCCGGATCAAGGTGTTGATGCGGGAGGGAAGCGTGGTTGGCAAACCCCGCTACCCCGTAGGCACCTCGGTGGCGACCACCAATGTCAACGACCGGTTGATCATCGCCGGCAATTGCGTGTTCTCGACGATGGGAGAACCCTATGGCCAGGCCGAGAGCGGCTCGCACCTGCCGGCGGGGATCGGGGTGATTTCGGGCAAGGATCCGTTCAAGGACGGGCAGCCCTACGTCAACCAGGTCTTCATTGGCTACGCCGGCGGCGGCGCGCGTCACGGCTATGACGGCTGGTTGACATATTGCGGGCCGGCGAATGGCGGCCTGATCGCGCTGGATTCCGTGGAGGTGGACGAATCCATGTATCCCATCATCATTGAATCGCGCGGCGTGGTGGCGGATACCCAAGGCATTGGCGAGTTCGAGGGCGCTCCCGCGGTGGGCGGTGTCTTCTATCCCGTCTACCACGAGATGACACTGGTCTACTCGGCCGATGGCACAACTTTTCCGCCGCGCGGCGTGCTCGGCGGCGGTGACGCCAAGGCCAGTCGCAGCGCCAAGCGCGGCACGGACGGCAAGCTGGTGGAATTGCCTGCGTTCCATGAGGAGGCGTGTCGCGCCGGCGAGCGCATCGAGTTCGTTGCCTGTGGCGGCGGTGGCTACGGCGACCCGACCAAGCGCGATGTCCGCCGTGTCGCGGCCAGCGTTGACCGCGGCTGGCTGACGAGCGAAGCGGCTCGCCAATCCTACAAGGTGGCCCTGGTGCTGGACGCCGAGCAGGGCGTCTGGGTCGTCGACCAGGACG
This sequence comes from Mesorhizobium sp. M0830, assembly GCF_040319965.1. Taxonomy (NCBI): domain Bacteria; kingdom Pseudomonadati; phylum Pseudomonadota; class Alphaproteobacteria; order Hyphomicrobiales; family Phyllobacteriaceae; genus Mesorhizobium; species Mesorhizobium sp. M0830. Next base: position 16,251 of record NZ_JAMYOR010000085.1, read on the forward strand.
CCACCGCGCGCCTTCGGGCGGCCTGAGCCAATACCGAGAGGAGCCGCCGGCGAATGAGGGGCGGCTTCGATCACGCCAGCTTGGCGGCCGCGTCCTGCTCGTCGAAATACCGCAACAGGTTCATGCCACCGCGCACGATGTCGCGTTCGATCGCCTTACGCGCCACCTTCTTGTTGCGGGTCCGGAACGCTTCGATCAGCGTCTCGTGCTCCTCCGCACCGATGTAATCGTTCTCGGCCTGCAGATAATACACGTTAAGGATAGGGCCCATCGAGACCCACAGGCTTTCGATCTGGGCGATCAGCATATCCATCTTGGACAGGCGGTAGACGCCGAAGTGGAATTCACGATTGGCGCGACGGGCGCGGTCAGCATCGCCGGACGTTTCGCCGGCCACGAAATCGCGATGGATCTCGACCAGTTTTGCAATGTCCTTCTCCGAAACATGCTCAACGGCGAGTTCGGCCGCTAGTCCCTCGAGCGCGATGCGAATGAGCCGGACCTGCCAGTAACGCGACCGGGTCAGCTCTGGAACGGTGATGAACCGCCCTGACCGCAGTTCCAGCGCCTGCTCGCTGACGAGCCTGAAACAGGCCTCGCGCACAGGCGTGACGCTGGTGCCCAGCCGTTGCGCCAGATCCTGCATCAACAGTCTTTCGCCGGGCCGGAAATTGCCGGCGATCAGGGCTTCGCGCAGCGAGATATAAGTTCTCGCCGACAGACTGCCTTGCTCGATTGGCTGCATCGTGCTCATGGTCCACCGCTGCAATCTTGGCCGCACCGAATCGACAACGGATAGTGCGAGACGCTCTTATATCCTATAAGTCCGTTGCGAAACATGGCTAGGAGCTGGCGGGTTTCCCAGCGGAGAGCTTGCGCAGGATTGTCTCGATGATATCCAGCGATTTCTCGACTGTCGCCCGGTCATGGCTCCCTGACAGGTAGAGACGCTTGAGCGGAAGCGGCTGGCCGATCAGCCGGTTCGCCACCATCTCTCTGCGGAATGCAAGATCGAAAACATCGTCGTTGCCCAGCAAGTCCTGGTAGTCGCGGTAAGGACCGCTGAGGAAATAGATCAGCCAGACCGAGCCAAACCCGGCGCTCTGCGCGGGCAGGCCGAGGCGATCGATAATGCCATCCAGCTGCGTGCGCATGAAAGCGCCGAGGGCAAACAGGCGGTCGTAGAAGCCTGGTTTCGACAGCTCCTCAATCGTCGCCTGCATGGCGGCGAGCGTCGACGGCGTGCCGTTGAAAGTACCGCCCATGAACACGGATCCTTCCCCGGTCCGGCCGACGAGCGCCATGAGATCGCGACGACCGGCCACCACGCCAACGGGATAGCCTGACGAGGCCGCCTTGCCGAAGGTCGCGAGATCAGGCGTGACGTCGGCGATCGACTGATAGCCGCCGAGCGCGTGGCGAAAGCCGGTGATGACCTCGTCGAAGATCAGCACGACACCATGATCGCTGGTCAGGCGACGCAGCTCGCGCAGGAAAACATCCGTCGCGATCACCGACCCCATATTGTGAGCGATTGGCTCGATGATGATCGCCGCGACATCGCCTGGATTGGCCTTGAGATAATCCTCGACGGCGCCGGCATCGTTGTAAGGCAGCACGATGGTGTGACGGGCGGCATCCTCGAGGATGCCAGCACTGATGGGATCGTACTTGCCGATCGCCTGCGCGTGCGACTGTACGTTCATGGCGACATAGTCGTGCCAGCCATGATAGCCGCCTTGGAACTTGATGATGCGCTTGCGACCGGTGGCGGCGCGGGCAAGGCGCAGGGCGTGATAGGTCGCCTCCGATCCGGAATTGCAGAAGGCGACGAGATCCGCGCAAGGGATGCAGTCGACCAGCGCCTCCGCCACCTCGATCTCCAGCCGCATCGTTCCCGCACCGACAAGATCGATATCCTGCGTGACCGCAGCGATGCGTTCGCGCACCGCCGGATGACAGTGGCCAAGCACGTTGGCGCCGAAGCCGCAATGGAAGTCGGTGTACTGGTGTCCGTCGACGTCGTAGAGAAACGCACCCTGCGCCCGGGCAAATACATGCGGCGCGCCGAGCCTGCGGCTCGGGCTGAGCAATCCGCCCGGCATCACCGCACCGGCGCGCTCAATGAGTCGGGCGGTGTTATTCTGATCGGTCATCGGAATGTCCGTGCATGGCTATGGTCCGCCGGCTCAGCCGAGGGCTTCAAGAACGGTGGCCTCGATTCCCGCCGCGTCCAGCCGGTAGTGCTTGTAGAGATGCGTTGGCGGCGCAATCAGGCTGTATTCGTCGCGGATGCCATGGCGTATCAACCGTGCCGGGCTGCCCGCCTCCGCCAGGATTTCCGCCACGGCGCCGCCCAGACCGCCCAGGATATTGTGTTCCTCGATGGTTAGAATGAAGCGGGAGTGAGCCGCGGCCGAGAGCACTGCCTTCGTATCCATTGGCTTCACCGTATGCATGTCGATCAGTCCGACGGATTTGCCCGCCGCGCGCAGCGCGCGGTAAGCCTCCCTTGAGGGATGGACCATCGAGCCACAGGCGATGATGGTCAGGTCCGATCCTTCGCCGTGAACGATCGCCTTGCCGAACTGGAAGTCGACGCCGTCGTCTTCATAGACCAGCGGTTCCTGGCCGCGGCCAATGCGGAAGTAGATTGGCTGGGCATGATTGACAGACGCCTTGACGGCGGCCGCCAGTTGCGGGCCGTCAGCCGGCGCGACGACCGTGAGGTCGGCGATGCTTCGCATGATGGCAAGATCTTCCGTCGCATGGTGGGAGGTGCCGTAGAAGCCGAGTGAAATACCGGCATGATGACCGATCAGCCGCACCGGCAGAGCCGAATAGGCGACGTCGGTTCTGATCTGTTCGCAGCACAGCAGCGCCAGGAAAGAAGCGAATGTAGCGACGAACGGCATGGCGCCTGTGCTGGCCATGCCGGCAGCAGCCGAAACCATGTTCTGCTCGGAAATGCCAAATTGCGTGAAGCGTTCGGGAAAGCGTTGCGCGAACCGCACCAGCCCGTTGGAATATTGAAGGTCGGCCGTACCGGCCACGACCGGATAACCGTCTTCGACCAGATCAATGAGCGCGTTGGCCAGATAACTCAGGCCAGGCGCACGCGCGTTGATCTGGCGGTACTGCCAGGAGTTGGTATCGATCGGGCCGTTCATTGTGTTTTGCCTCCACGCTTGATCTCTTCGGCGGCCAAGGCCTCGTCCGATGGCGCGAGATAGCCCAGATGCCAGCCGGGTTCGGTTTCCATGTAACCAACGCCCTTGCCTTTGGAGGTCTTGGCAATGATGCAGACGGGCCGGGTGCGGTCTGCCTCGGCCTTCAACTGTCGCAGCAGCGTCGCGAGAGCGACGACGTCGTGCCCATCGACCTCGTGCACCTGCCAGCCGAACGCCGCCCATTTGTCGGCCAACGGTTCGATGCCGATGATGTCGTCGACCTGCCCGTCGAGCTGGTATCCGTTGCGGTCGACGATGGCGATCAGATTGCCGGCCTTATGGTGGGCGGCGGAGAGCGCCGCTTCCCAGACCTGGCCCTCCTGCATCTCGCCGTCACCGAGCAGGACATAGACATCGAAGCGCCGGTTGGCCGCACGGCCGCCAAGCACCATGCCGAGGCCGCCGGACAGGGCATGGCCGATCGAGCCGGAGCTGAAATCGACGCCGGGCACCTTGCGCATGTCGGGATGATCGCCAAGCGGATTGCCGAGCCGGGTGTAGCCATCGAGGACGTCCTTGGAGAAGAAGCCCCAGTCGACCAGCAGCGGGTAAAGGCCGACCGCGGCATGTCCCTTGCCCATCAGGAAGCGGTCGCGATCCGGCCATTGCGGCTCGCCGCGCCTCAGCCGCATCGCATCGTAGTAGAGCGTGGCGAATATTTCCGCGCAGGAGAACACCGACGAATAGTGGCCCACCTTGGCGATCTGGATGAGGCGCAGCGTCTCGAGCCGGACGAACTCTGCCCTGTCGCGCAACAGGGCGATCCGCTCCGCGTCGGGTGGCAGGGTGTTGTTTGAAGGAGTGGGTGCGTTGGCCATTGGACGTCACTCTCAGGATCATTTTTTCTCGACAACTTATAAGTTATAAGATATTCCTCGCCGAAGCAACCGCCTATCTGGTCGCAAGGAGAATTTTGATGAACAACGAATCGCGCGTGCTGGATATGGCCAGGCACTTTCATTCCCAAACGGATCCGCGCCTGCATGAGGATCATGGTCCGTTGACGATCGTGGCCGGCCAAGGCGCGACCGTCACGGATGACGCGGGCAACTGCTATATCGAGGGCATGGGCGGACTCTGGTGCGCCTCGCTTGGCTTCAGCGACAGCCGGCTGGCCGACGCGGCTGACCGCCAGATGCGCAAACTGGCCGTCTACCACACCTTCAACCACCGCTCGAATGAGCCCACCGTCGAACTCGTCGAACAGCTTACCGCGTTGGCGCCGTTCGACAACGCGCGCGTCTTTCTGGTCGGCTCCGGTTCGGAAGCCAATGACACGATGGTCAAGCTCGCCTGGTATTACCAGGCCGCGCGGGGCCGTCCGGAGAAACGCAAGATCATCAGCAGGTTTGGCGCCTTCCACGGCAGTACGATCATGGGCGCGGCGCTGAGTGGGCTGCCGCATATGCACAAGTCCTTCAACCTGCCGCCGCTTCCCGTCATATTCGCGGCGCGGCCATTTCACTATCTCGATGGTCTGCCGGCCGAGGCGGAGCATGACTACGCCACGCGCCTGGCCCAGGAACTCGACGCCCTGATCCTGGCGGAGGGGCCCGAGACGATTGCCGCGATGATCGCCGAGCCGATCATGGGCGCCGGCGGCGTGCTGGTACCGCCGGAGGATTATTTTCCAAAGGTTCAGGCGGTGCTGCGCAAATACGACATCCTCATGCTGTCGGACGAGGTGGTCTGCGGCTTCGGACGCACCGGGAACTGGTTCGGCAGCCAGACATTTGGCATGGAACCGGACATGCTGTCGGTCGCCAAGGGGCTTTCATCCGGTCATCTGCCCATTGGCGGCGTCATTATCTCCGACAAGGTTTACCAGCGCGTCGCCGATGAGGCCCACAAGGTCGGCGTGTTCGGCCACGGTTTCACCTATTCCGGCCATCCGGTGACAGCCGCCGTCGCCGCCGAGGCGATCAGGATCTACCGCGAGGTCGATCTCGTGAACCAGGGGCGCCGCCTCGGCGAGTACCTGCATGCAGCGCTCGCCGAAGCGCTCGGCGACCATACGCTCGTCGGCGAGGTCCGCGGCCGCGGTTTTATCGCGGGGATCCAGATCGTCGAGGATCGCGCCGCCCGTCGCGCCTTCGCGCCGGAGCTCCGGATTGGCAGGGATGTCGAGCGGCGGTGCCGCGAGCACGGGGTTATGATCCGCAACATGGGCGACGTGCTGGCGATCTGCCCGCCGTATGTGATCACCCCCAACGAGATTGATGCCATGGTTGACGGCATTCGGGCAGCTCTTGATGAGACCGCGGCGGCTCATGCGCGGACCGGCCAGTCGACATGAACCTCCGGGGCCCGACGGCGAGACATCGCGCCTGGGCGCGAGCACGTATGGCCGTGTCGTTCTGCCGTGCGACAAGGGCGCTTCGCTAAGGCGCGAGCCGCAGCATAGAGGATCCTGATTGCATATTGGAGGCTAAACCATGCTTCAGAAAACCAGCCATTTCATGCGGCAGGCCAATCTCATCAACGGCGAATGGGTGCAGGCCGACAGCGGCCAGACGG
>NZ_JAMYOR010000086.1:0-21943 GCF_040319965.1 Mesorhizobium sp. M0830
GGCAGGAAGCGGTTGAAGGTGCCGGGATCATCACGACCGTCACCGCCGACAAACAGTGCGCCACCATCCTCACCGACAACATGGTCGGCTCCGGCGTCCACATCAACGCCGTCGGCGGCGATTGCCCCGGCAAGACCGAACTGCACAAGGACATCCTGCTGCGCTCCGAGATTTTCGTCGAGTTTCCGCCGCAGACACGCATCGAGGGCGAGATCCAGCAGCTGGATCCCAACCATCCCGTGACCGAGCTCTGGCAAGTCATCACCACCAAGGTTCAAGGCCGCCGCGACGCCAAGCAGATCACGCTGTTCGATTCAGTCGGCTTCGCCATCGAGGATTTTTCGGCCCTGCGCTATGTGCGCGACCAACTGCAAACGACCGGCCTCTACGAGGAACTCGATCTGCTTGCCGATCCCGACGAGCCGCGCGACCTTTTTGGCATGCTGCTACGAGCGGCCACACAGCCGGCAGCTTGAGGAAGCTCACCCGAAAGCTGCCTCCGGGGCAAGTTCTTACCGTCTCGCCTCGGTTCCACTACACCTCCAGCCAAAAATTCGCCATCAATCAGGACCGCAAGGGGCAGAAGCTGTCGTGAGCCAATACGATTCTGATCGATATTGTAAAAAAACCGCGTCGTGCCCATAGCATCTGAATAGAATGGCGCTCGGTCGAGACCGTAAAAGTGATTCCTGATTCCATTGCGATACGCTTCTGCGAAACGGGATTCTATGGTTGGTGTAGACTTTACGGCGCGTCGAACTTTTCGAACGATTTCGGCCCGAAGCCTCTTCGATAGTGGGACTCGCGATGTAACGCTCTCTCGACTCGCCCCCGCATCATGGGAATGTCATCGAGAGGACCGCCTAGAAGTAGCAACCGCTATCGGCTTTTGAGATAAGATGCGGTATGCCGGCGTCGTAGCGAGCAGAGCGAAGTTTGGGGAACCGAACCAATCCACAGAAATATTTTGTTGGTATTGCTGTTGGTCGGTGTCGTGACTGAGCGAACCACAACGAATTGAAAGCAAAGCCCGATTTCATTTGCTTGGATTCCGCCTCTGGGCACCATCTATTCTTCTCAAGCCGTCTCAGACAGTCTCACACAGCGCGAATTTCGCTGTATTTTCTGCCGCTCGACGTGCTGAACGGGCTTCTCAAGTCGTCCCACGTAGTCTCATTTCATGCGTCGATTTTGAGGCTGCTTTTGAGAGTATTGGGCCAGGTCGACAAGGAGATACCCTCAGAATGCCGCTGTCCGAAGTCCAAATTCGCAAGGTTTTGGCAGGCCGGCGGCGGCGCCAAAATCGCACCGTGGGCTCAGTGCTTTGTTTGGAGCGGCACAGTCTCCAATGTGGAGATCAAGGCCGCGACGCCTCTGGACAGGGATCATGGCTGTTTGGCGGTTGGCTTTGGATAGGCTTTGGTCAATTTGAGGTGCGCCTGTTCGGTTGAGCGAGCGCAATGAAAACGGCCTGGCAGGTTCACTGGGCGTGCCGGTCGGCCGAGGACAATGACCGATCCCAGGGATCGTCGGCGGCGGGTCAGGACATCCTACTTTTTTGCGGCGGACCGGGCCGATAGCGATGCCGCGCGCGCGCAGCGACCTATATCAGTTTTCATGCCGGAGGCTGCCATGGACATGAACAACAGAAAGACGCGGTTCAATATTTGGTACTGGATCGCCGCCTTCTCAGGCGTGATGGTCTTCCAATATTTCTATGCCACGACGCAGCACGTCGCGCAGATCCCATACAGCGAGTTCGAGACCCTGCTGAACGGCGGCAAAATCGCCGAGGTGCAGGTTTCCGATCGTTTCATCCAAGGCCGCTTCAAGGAGCCACAGGGTGGCAAGCCGCTATTCATCACCACGCGGGTCGAGCCTAACCTCGCCCGTGACCTGCAGGAGCACGGTGTCACGGTCACCGGCCAGGTCGAAAGCACTTTCCTGAGCGACCTGCTTTCCTGGGTTGTGCCGGTGCTCGTCTTCTTTGGCCTGTGGATGCTGCTCCTAAGACGCATGGACGGCGGCGTCGGTGGCTTGATGCAGATCGGCAGGAGCAAGGCCAGAATCTACGTCGAAGCCAATACCGGGGTGACGTTCGACGACGTGGCGGGAGTGGACGAGGCCAAGGCCGAGTTGCAGGAGATCGTGGACTTTCTGAAGAACCCGGGCGAATACGGCCGCCTCGGCGGACGCATGCCCAAAGGCGTGCTGCTGGTCGGGCCGCCAGGCACCGGCAAGACCCTGCTCGCCAAGGCTGTCGCGGGCGAGGCCAAGGTGCCGTTCTTCTCGATCTCCGGTTCCGAGTTCGTCGAGATGTTCGTCGGGGTCGGGGCCGCGCGCGTGCGCGACCTCTTCGAGCAGGCTCGGTCCAGGGCTCCAGCGATCATCTTCATCGACGAACTCGACGCGCTTGGCCGCGCCCGAGGAACCACGGTCGGCGGCCACGATGAAAAGGAACAAACGCTCAACCAGCTTCTGGTCGAACTCGACGGTTTCGATCCACAGATCGGCGTCGTGCTGCTGGCCGCGACGAACCGCCCCGAGATCCTCGATCCGGCACTTCTGCGGGCTGGCCGCTTCGATCGACAAGTGCTGGTCGACAGGCCGGACAAGCAGGGTCGCATCAAGATCCTGCAGGTGCATATGGCCACGTCGAAGCTGGCAACGGATGTCAATGCGGAAAAAGTGGCCGCACTGACGCCCGGCTTTACCGGCGCCGACCTGGCCAATCTCGTGAACGAGGCGACATTGCTCGCCACGCGCCGCAAGGCGGATGCCGTAACAATGGAGGATTTCAACAACGCGGTGGAGCGCATCGTCGCCGGGCTCGAAAAGCGCAACAGGCTGTTGAACCCAAAAGAGCGCGAGATCGTCGCTTATCACGAAATGGGCCACGCACTGGTCGCCATGGCGCTGCCTGGCGTCGATCCGGTGCACAAGGTATCGATCATACCACGTGGCGTCGGCGCGCTCGGCTACACCATCCAGCGCCCGACCGAAGACCGCTTCCTCATGACGCGCGAGGAACTGGACAACAAGATGGCGGTGCTGCTCGGCGGCAGGGCGGCGGAGTGGATCGTATTCGACCACCTGTCCACCGGAGCCGCTGATGATCTCGCCAAGGTAACCGACATAGCGCGCGCCATGGTGACGCGTTACGGCATGTCGGCAAGACTCGGCCATGTGGTTCTGGAAAAGGACCCACGCTCCTTCCTGGCCCCCAACCCGCTCGCCGGCGGGCCGCGCGAGCACGATTACGGCGAGGCCGCCGCCGACGCCATCGACACTGAAGTGCGCGGCATTGTCGAGGCGGCTTTCGAACGAACGGTGGGCCTGCTCACCGAACGGCGCGATCTCCTCGAAAAGGCGGCACGCAGGCTGCTCGAGACCGAGACGCTCGACGAGAACGCGCTCGCGTCGCTGGTCGGAAAGGTTCAGGCAGGGCATCGCGCCTTTCGGGAGGACGGTCGTCGTGGGACTGCGGCGCTGCGAGCGGCCGAAACCCCGCGTGCAAAGCCTCCGAGAGTCGCTGGTCCTGGAACATTGTAATTCATTCGCAGCAATGAGCCGGAAGCTGTAGACCAGCTGGCAAAGGCGCTGCCGGATCCCGGCCGGATCGAGCGATCACCGTTCACGATCGAATGGTATTCGAGCCCCGCTTTGCAAGGCAGTGCCAAGCCGGCCCGGTCGGGAACGCCGGGCTGACAAGGGTGAGTGGCATTTGCTATTTTCCCAAGTTTGCTATTTTCCCAGGGAGGATTGCGACCGAGAAGGCCGCGTCGGCACCGTTGGCGCCGCTTGCTGAGCTTCGGCGACGTGTCTGATCTCCCCTGGCAGGGAGTCCCAGACCTTGTGCATCTGTCCTTCTCCGACATGATGGGCAAGCACCTTGGACACAACCCTGAATGCATCCTTGGAACCGACCGGACGGGTGAATTCCAGCTCCGCCTCGATTTTGGCGAGAAACTCGTCGAGCGACCGCATCTTCTCGGGAGCTTTGGACGGCTGATATTGGTCGTAGAAGGCGCCGCGCACCAGAATCGGAAGCTGCGAGCCGAGGTGGGCTGCAAGATCCGGCTGCATCCGGTCCCGCAGCGCGTGCAGTACCGCGCCGAGAACATGCCAGGCGATTTGCCGATCCGGCCCGATCTCGTCCATGATCTCGTCGAGCCAGATATTCGTCGTCTGCAGTGTCTTGTCGAATACGTCGAGTCCGGTGGCACTCATCGAAATGCTCCTTCCAATCAAATCCGATCACGGCTGCTGTGACCAAACAGCCGTGTCTGCCTGTTGTTCCCGGTGCGCGTTCCCCAGTCGGCATTCAGTGTTGTCGGCGGCTCCGTCTTGACCGGATTCGAGCTGGCCTTCGTCTCGACGACAAGAGCAAGACCGGCAATCGGGGAAATCGAAGTGGAGCAGCCGGACAGTCGTCTAGCGCCGGGGATCGTCCGTCGCCTCGGAAACGCCTTCGAGGGCGATCTTGGCGGCTTCCTCGTCGGTGCGACCGAGGTCGGCCAGGGCAATGACGCCGACGAGGCGCTTATCGTGGTTGATCACCGGAAGGCGGCGCACCTGATGCCTGGCCATGATCTTCGCCGCATCACTGATGTCGGCATCGTCGAAGCACCAATAGACATGCTCGGACATGACCTCGCGAACAGTGGTATTGCCGGCTGAGCGCTCCTCGGCGACGCCGCGCATCACGATGTCGCGGTCCGTCACCATGCCGACCAGCCTGTCATTCTCGCCGACAGGAAGGGCTCCGAGATTGTCGGCCCGCATTTTCCGGGCGGCATCCCTGATTGTCGTGTTCGGGCCGACCAGTTCGGTCCGATGACTCATGATCTCCTGAACTTGCATGGGATATTCCTCTCTCTGATTGCCGAGGCAACAAGTCGCCAAAACGCGGCCGTTGCTGGGGATCGCGAGGTTGCCGGGTGGTCGGACGAGGCTCGTACAGATCACTATCTGCAGTGTTCTCGATCCGCGCTAATGCGCGTGATGGCACCTCGCGATCGAAACTATTCTTGGAACGTCCAAGCAGCGAGCGAGTTCCAAAAGAGTGCCGGCGCCGCAGGCTTGTTCACGGGAGTAGCCGCAGGCTAGCCGTTGAGGCCCAAGGCTCAAGCAGGTTGGGGAAGACATACTCTGGGAAACAGATGCACGCGGATCGAAAATCATGGCTATCGTCTTTTCAGATCGCCGCGAGGCCGGGCGGCAACTAGCCGAAGAGCTCGTTCGCTTTGCCGGGCGCGACGACGTGATCGTGTTGGCGCTGCCCCGAGGCGGCGTGCCGGTTGGCTACGAGGTCGCGCAGGCACTCAAGGCACCGCTCGACGTCCTCGTCGTGCGCAAGCTCGGCGTTCCCGGCCACGAGGAACTGGCCATGGGGGCAATCGCGCCCTCCGGCGTACGGGTCCTGAACGACGAAATTGTCGGCGGTCTCGCGATCCCGCCAGATGTCATCGACGCGGTCGCCGCAAAGGAGGAAAAAGAGCTTCTGCGCCGCGAGCACCTTTATAGGGGCGGGCGGCCCCCGCCGCGGTTGAACGGACGAACCATTATCCTCGTGGATGACGGGCTTGCGACCGGTTCAACGATGCGGGCGGGGATCAAGGCGCTCCGAAAAAGCCACGCCGCCCATATCGTCGCGGCCGTTCCCGTCGGCAGCCCCGAGACTTGCGACGCGATGCGGGCAGACGCCGACGAGGTGGTTTGCGCGACGACGCCAGAGCCGCTCCTTGGTGTCGGCCGGTGGTACGTGGATTTCTCACAGACGAGCGATCAAGAGGTCCGCGCGCTCCTCGCCAAATCCGTGCCCAAGCCTGCCGCTTCCAAAGAGGTCTCGCTATCCGAAGAGGCATCGGCTGGGCACGCGGCCGCCGGCTCGGCGCGCGGCAAAAGATCAACGTAGCGGAGGTGGGTATGGACGGGGTTTCAGTCAGCGAGCAGGTCGTGCGCGTTCCCGCGGATCGCGTCAAGCTTGAAGGCAATCTGTCGATGCCCCCGGATGCTCGCGGCCTTGTGCTCTTCGCCCATGGCAGCGGAAGCAGCCGCCACAGCCCGCGCAACCGCTACGTGGCCGGACGGCTGAACGAGGCGAGCCTCGCCACGTTCCTCGTCGACCTGTTGACGGCCGAAGAGGAGCGGATCGACCAAGTCACTGCCGAGTTGCGCTTCGATATCGGACTGCTCGCCGACCGGCTGATCGGCGTCACGGACTGGCTCGGCGCCTCGCCGAACACGTCGCTCCTGCCGCTTGGCTATTTCGGCGCAAGTACGGGCGCCGGTGCCGCCCTGGTAGCGGCGGCCGAGCGGCCCGACCAGGCCGCGGCCGTGGTTTCGCGTGGTGGCCGGCCCGATCTTGCAGCGCTCGCCCTGCCGCAAGTCCGGGCGCCGACCTTGCTCGTCGTCGGAGGCGCGGACACGCAGGTGATCGCGCTCAACCGCTCGGCGCTGTCGGCGCTCCACTGCGAAAAGGAACTCGCCATCGTCCCTGGCGCGACGCATCTGTTCGAAGAGCCAGGCGCCCTGGACGAAGTCGCGGACCTCGCGAGCCGTTGGTTCTCGCGCCATCTGAGTTCGGAGAGATCGACATCCTGATTGCCGCGCCTTGGATCACCCGGCCCGGGATCATTTGCGTCCTCAACGCGTTAGGACCTCATGTAGGACAGAGACAGCGAGCACTGCCACCCGAATGGCTGTCGCAACCCTTATGTGGGAGAAAGACAATGCCGGATAAGAAAACCATCGAGAAGGCCCAAAAGGACAAACGTGAGGGCAAGTCGCCGAGCACCCAGGCCGGCGAATTCGTGCACGAGGAGATTGACAAAATCCGCCAGGGCGAACACGGCGCGCGATCGACCCAGCAGGCCATCGCCATCGGACTTTCCGAGGCAAGACGCGCAGGCGTAGACCTGCCCCCGCCCAAAAAGGGCAAGGTGAAGGAGAGCACGCGCAAGAGCGCCGAATACGCCTACGAGGCCGGCCAGGGCGAACGCAGGCCGAAACGCCGCCCGCAGGTCTCGAAAGCCGTCTCCAAGGTGCTGGAGCACGAGCCGAAGAGCACGGCGTCGCACGAGGCGCTCTCGCAGCAGGCCAAGCGTGCGGCCTCGCGCCGGACGGCTGAGGAGCGCTCGGCCGCCGCGAAGAAGGCCGCCGAAACGAAAGGCGCTCGCGGAAGGAAGCAGGCAGCGCAGAAGGCCGCCAGAACGCGGGCACACCACGCATAGCGGATAACGCGTCGGCAAGGATCGGCTGAACAGTCCCAGCCACCCAGTCCGGCTAATGCTTGCGCACCTCACTCGACCAGCGCTTCACCTCGTCTTCGGCAAGGCCTCGCCATCGTCGCCCACCAGTTCGGGCGCGGTCGTCCGGATGTCATGGGCGAGACCGACGTCCTCCGAAAACCGCAGGATGACGATATTAGCGTTCGAGAGCGAGGTGGCTCGCTTGAAGACGAGATGTTCGTCGAGAGGAGAGCCATTCGAGTTGACGCAAAGCCCGCCCGGGCATGCCCAGGCGGGCTAACAGCATGCTTGTCAGCTCTTGCAGGCGGCCAAAACCCTCAGAGCCTTGTCTGCACTCGAATAGCTCGAGTACATTTTCTTGCCGATGGCCGTCATCTTTACTCCGTCGGGCTTCGAAGAGACCACCGTGCATGTCTTCGTGCTCGTGTCCTTGGCGACCCAATAGTGAGTCGCAGCAATTGCGGGAGCACCCAACAAGCCCATCAGTGTGGCGGCGATTACAAGGGTTCGTTTCATAGCTTCCTCCATTTTTCGTCTTTCAACAGCAGGCGCCTGCGCCAAAGATCGAGTAGCGGACGACACGACCGGACGGGTGAGTCCGGGCGGCGAATGAACGATGATTAGGAAGCTTTGTTCCCGCCGAAATTTCTTGCCGGCCCGCAAACTATATCCGCCAGGAGTATGACCTTGCCCGGAATTTCCCGAGCTAAGGATTTCCTCGTAACCGGAGCGAGAGTTGGAAGGGACACCCTACACACCGCGCGCGCCATCGCCTTGCCGCACCGTCGGAATGGCACGCCGTCGACGGCGTCATTGCCGTTCACTGAGTATCCCGTCGGGTCGCAGGGAGTATCGCGTCGGGTCGCAGGCCTTCGTTTATTCGGACCGAGCGGGAGTTGCCGCGAGAGTGCGCTTCCGCAGCGATGACCCCTGCACTCCTTGCCGCTTTCAGCAAGGCCTTTTGCGCGTCGCGCGCGCTGCGCCAGCCGTCCAGCGCGTCGCGACAGGCGCGCGCGGCTGCGCGCCAGTTGCGTCCGCGCGCCCATTCGGGCCACTGTTGGTCCAGGCACTCCAACGCCTCGAAGCTGCTTGCGACCTTGCGCGATGCGGTGCGGAACTTAAGGAATACGGGTTCCGGAAAGCGAACGTCGTTCATCACTTCCTCCATCTTTTTCGACGTCTTTTGCGAGCAAGCAATCGGTGCGCCATCGCGGCACGCCGTTCGAGATGGTGATGGTCTGCGCAACGTCAAGTGCACAGCCGGGCCGTCCGCATCCAGGTGCGCAAGGAGGCACGAGAGCCTTTTTCAATGGCTTGGTTTCAAGGGATTTGGTGACGGCAGTAGTGACGGCGAAATCACTTTGCTCACATCAGGCTGCTGGCGGATTTGATTTGCTTGGTGATCCCCCAACCTTAGGGCAAACTGCCTGCCGGGGCGCTAGGAGGAGAAATGAGAGCACGCGCAGCAACGCTTGGGGATCTGGAGGATGTGTTTCACGGCCTCTCCAAGCGGATGTCGGATGAATACGTGGCGGCCGGCAAGGACAGCAAGATCGCCTACGACAATCTGATGATGAATTTGAAAGAAGGCCGTGCTCACGCACTCGTCGAGGGCGACAAGGCCGTGGCGATCATCGCCTGGCATGAGAACAGCGACGCCGCCGATACGCTGTTTGCAGCGCAGGAGGATTTCTTCCGTGCCGCGACCGTTCGCTTCTGCAAGCGGCATATCAGGCACATCCAGGCGCTTGCCGGCAACCTCCCCATCCACTCGCGCAGCTGGCTCCAGGGACCTGACGTCGCCAGATGGTTTCATATCATCGGCTATGTCGAGCGTGGCCAGGAGAGCGGCGCCACTCTATACGAGCTGCCCCCGGCCTCAGCCAAATAGAAATCGGGGCTTGTTGCAAAGCGGCGCGAGCGATAGAGCCGACGAAGCGCTCTCCCGGGGCGCCGAGACGCTCCGCCATCAGCCGTCCTGGTTGAGCCTGACGCGCTGCCGTTGATTTCCAGAGGTTTCCTGCGACTATCGGCATGCGCCTGCGACAGATCGAGGTCGAAACAATGTATCCCGAGTACTCCGATGACGTTTTCGTCGATCTCGTGCCCGAGCTGTTCGGCCCGTCGGAAACAATCGTGGCCCGCTATCGGGGACTTCTCGCCACCGCCTTTCGCTATCGATCCGGTGTTGCCGGTCTTCGGATCAGCAACGCAAAGGGCGAAATCGTCATGCTGCCCTTCCAGGGACAGCAGATTTGGGACGCAACGTTCCTCAACCGCTCCCTGACCATGCGGTCGATGTTCGACGAGCCCGTCGCGACCCGGGACTACCTCTCGAACTACGGCGCGTTCTTCATTCACTGCGGCGCCACCGCGATGGGCAATCCTGGCCTTGATGACCGCCACCCGCTTCACGGCGACCTGCCAAATGCGCCCTATGGGCATGTGCAACTGATCGCCGGCAGCAATTCCGAAGGGCCCTTCATGGCGTTGACAGGGCACTGCCGACAGACCGTCGCCTTCAGCCACGACTATCTGATGAAGCCTACCGTGCGGCTGCAGCGCGACGCCACAAGCGTGGCCGTCGACATTGCCATCGAGAACCTGAAACGCTCGCCCATGGAGCTGATGTACCTGGCGCACATCAACTTCAGGCCGGCCGATGGCGGGCGCCTGATCGACACCGTCGCCGATGATCACGCCGACATTGTCGTTCGCCAAGTGCTTCCACCCTTTTTTGAACCGAGCGAAGGCTACCTTGCCTATCGCGACGCCGTCGTAGCCGACCCTTCGCGGCATCGCATATTGACCAAGGGCGAGCCGATCGATCCCGAACTCGTGCTGACGATGAAGGCGAAAGCAGACGCCGAGGGCTGGGCGCACGCCCTGCAGGTCCATCCGGACCGGACGGCGGATTTCGTCAGCTTTCGCCCCGACGAGCTCAATTATGCCGTGCGCTGGATCACGCGCGGTGCCGATCAGGACGCGCTTGGCCTCGTGCTACCTGCGACCGCCGAACCCGACGGCTATCTCGCGGCAAAGGAAAGAGGTCGCCTGGTTCGCGTCGCTCCGGGGGAAACATTCCGCTGCGCCCTGCGCTTTGGCGCTATGAACGCGGAGGAGGCCACACAACGAGAACAGGTCATTGCGGCGTTGAAGGGTAACGGCCGGTAGCTGGGGCCCCTCACCGCAAACGCCGCCTGCACCGCGCGATTGACGATGACCGGCGGGATCGACATCTGGTTCTCGCAGGCATGCAGATCGAAGCTGGGGTGCCGGGAAAAGCATCAAGATGCTTCGCCATTGCCCGCTCGCATTCGTCTGTGCGTCTCACCTTCGCAGCAGCCACATCAGCACCGGGCCGCCGATCAGCGTGGCGACGAGGCCGGCGGGGATCTGGCGCGGGAAGATGGCTGTGCGACCGATCCAGTCGGCGACGACCATGATCAGCGCGCCGACGAGCACCGCGCCAATGGCCTGCGGCAGCGCACGGGAAAGGCCAAGGCGACGGGCTAGGTGCGGCGCCATCAGGCCGATGAAGGTCAGCGGGCCAACGATCAGCGTCGAGGCGGCGGTGAGCGCCGCGACCATCAGCAGCACGAGAAGCCGCGTCCTCTTCAGGTTGATGCCAAGGGCTTGCACGGCGGCGGAGCCGAGCGGCAGGATGTCGAGCCAGCGTATGAAGAGAGGCGCGAGCGCGAAGAGGCAGACGGCGATGCCACCGGTCAGCAGGGCGGCGCCAATGTCGACGCCATAGGTCGAACCAGTGAGCCAGTTGAGCAGCAGCATGGCGCGAGGATCGCCGGTGGCGGTGAGCACAAGGATCAGCGCATCGAACAAGGCCGTCAGTGCAACGCCGGCAAGCAGCAACCGCTCCGGCGCATAGGCGGCACGGCGGCCGATCGCCAGCGTCACCAGAAGAGCGCTGAAGGCGCCGATGGTTGCCGCTGCCGTCTGAACAGGGCGTCCGGCATCGGAGAGCGCAAACAGCGCCACCATCATGCCGAGCGCGGCGCCGGCGCTGATGCCCAGCACTTCGGGACTGGCCATCGGATTGCCGGTCAGCCGCTGCATCATCAGCCCGGCGAGCGCCAGCATGGCGCCGGCGCTCGCCGCGGCAAGCACGCGAGGCCACCGCCACGATAGCATTGGCCGTAGCTCGTCGCCGAAAGCAAAGGTCCAGCCATGCGGCCCCGGGCCATAGAGCAAAGCCAACCCCAGCAGCAAAAGCAGAGCCAAGCCGATCGCCGCCAGCAGGAGGTCGGGCCGGTTTACGCGAGGCAGGCGCGCGGCCGTCAAGGCCGGGGTTTCCAACCCAAGCGCAAGCCGCGGCAGCAGCCAAAGCAGCAGCGGCGCGCCGAGAAGTGCCGTGATCGCGCCGGTCGGCAGCAGGTCGCCTTGCGGTCCGGTGGCGATCTGCACGGCCTGGTCGGCGGCCCACAGCAACGCGCCGCCGATGAGCGGCGCCATCACCAGCTGCTGGCCCAGCCGTCGTGCGCCGCCGATGCGCGCAAGGGTGGCTGCGGCCAGGCCGACGAAGCCGATGACGCCGACAGCGGCAACGACGAAGGCGATCAGCGCGACGGCGGCTGCCAGTCCGGCGAAGCGATAGGCGCCGAGCGGCACGCCAAGGCTGCGCGCGCCTTCATCGTCGAGGCCAAGCAAGGTCAGCGGCCGCGCCATGAGGAAGATCGCCAGCGCAACAGTGCCGATGCGTGGCAACAGCCACAGCGTCGTCGACCAGTCCTGCTGGCCGAGCGAACCGGCGCCCCAGATGAACAGGCTGGCAAGCCATTCATGCCGCAGCACAATGAGCGCGGCACCGATGGCGCCGGCATAGAGGCTGATCACAAGCCCCGCCAGCACGACCGAAAGCGGCGACAGGCCCTTATGCCAGGACAGGGCGAAGACGGCGGCAAGGGCTGTGAAGGCGCCGGCAAGCGCCACCCATTCGCGGCCGAACGCAAGCAGGGACGGTGACAGAAGCGTCGCCAGTGCCAGCGCCAGATAGGCGCCGGCCGAGACGCCGACCGTTTCGGGCGAGGCGAGCGGATTGCGTAGAACCTGTTGCAGGACCGTTCCGGCAAGCCCGAGTGCGGCGCCGCACAAAAGGCTGACCGCAAGCCTGGGCAGGAAGGCGTAGTGGACGAGCACCTGTCGCATGTCGGCGATGTCGGGGGCGGCGAGCGATTGGAGCCAGAGCGCCGATGGCAGCTGCACCGTGAGGTTTGAGACGGTTGCCGCTACCCCCGCCGCGAGCAGCATGGCACAAAGCAGGATCGCGCCTACCGGCTGGTTGCCGAGAAAGCCCCCTGGCAAGGCTCGGCCGGCCGACGCAGGCTTTCCCTCTTGAACGATGGTCGCAGCACCGTCAGCCATGAGCAGCTTCCGCGGTCATTGCCGACGCCAGGACCCGGGCAAAACGGGTCGCGGACGGAAGCGCGCCGAACATCAGGACGGCGGGAAGACGCATGATCGAGCGGTTGCGCACGAAGGGCATGGCGTTCCAGACCGGGCTTTCGGTCAGCGTGCCGCCGGCGCCCTCGGGCAAGGGTTCGAGATAGGCCAGGCGTGCGTCGCTGGCTGTCGCCAAACCGTCGATGCCGACGGTCGAAAACCCCCAATAATTGGTCTCGCCCGTCCAGGCGTTGCTGAGCCCGATACGGTCGAACACCTCCTGAAACAGACTTTTCTTGCCGTAGACGCGCACATTGCGCGGGTCCATGAAGCTGACGACATAGATCGGCTGCGCCGAAAGCGGCGCCAGCTGCTGGCGAACTTCTGAAAAATAAGCATCCGTTGCCGCGATCAGCGCTTCGCCTTCGCTTTCCTTGCCGACAAGCCTGGCGAGTTGGCGCGTCGCCTCGACGGCGCGCCGATAGGGCTGCCCGGCTTCGGTATAGAGCCCGATCGTCGTCACCGGCGCCACGCGTTCGAGCAGCGGCTTGATGCCGTCGATATACGGCACGGACAGGATGATGTCGGGCTTGAGCTGCTGCAGCAATTCGAGATTGGGCTCGAGCAGCGTGCCGACATCGGCGATATCGGCCGGCAGCGGCGGCTCGACGACCCAGGTCTCCCACACTTGACGGTCGGCAATGGCAACCGGCGTCACACCCAGCATAAGCAAGGTCTCGGCCAGCCCGTCATCGAGGCAGACTATGCGCGGCCTGCGGGGTTCGGCCGTCGCCGACGCCATACCCGCGAACGGCAGCGTGAAAAGCCCCAGTGCCTGGCGCCGGGTCATTCGACACGGATGATCGGGCATGGCTCTCGGCTGGAGCTCTCGGTCTCTCTGCACTGCGGCGCGCCTGCTTTTCGATTTGGACTCCCGATTGACTATGAAACATGAACTTAATAGTCAACATTTACGCGCTCCGACAGGCCTGCTTTTTTGCCAGACGGATTGTCAGGCGCAACCCGTCCGCCGGCCGCAGGCGATTCGGCCTGCGGGAGCCCCGTGCGCATCACGCGAAAATCGCAGTCCGCGAAACGCAATCCACGTGCCGAATCATTTTTCCTCCACGACTGCATTCCATGATAGAGGGACGGCAATCGCCGGGTCCCGGATAGCCAGAGACCCGAAGACGGCCAGGGCGCGAATCAAAAAGGCGGCTGCGAACCGCCGCCAGAAGGCGTCAAAAGACCGGTCGAACGCATCAAGGCAGTGCAATCGGGTTGCGCTCGGCAAGGCTTGATGATTTGTTGCCGCTATACGGAGAACGAATGATGCGAGAGCCTGTCGGTCAAGACGAGTATGGGTCGACCAACCCCTTCGATCCGGACGACCTGCCGACGTTGAACGCGATCGGTCCGAGCATGGGGAGCGGCAACGATTTCGAGAAATACGCCGTTGCCGTGATCATCGTATTCGGCGCGCTGATCATTGGCGGACTGATGGCCGCATCGATGGTCTTCGGGCACCGCAACGGCTTCCTCTTCGCGCTTGGCGGCGCCACGTCCGCCTGGATATCCGGCAACGCGCTGCTGCTCGACCGACCGCGCATCTACGCGCTGTTCGTCGGCATTGCCGCCGTGATGCTGATTGCCTCCACCATCACGCTGGTCTTGTGACGACCATTGCTTCTATGCGCCAACCCGCTTGAGCAGCGGGCGATCAACCCGCATCGCTACGCTGCTCCAAGCCCATCTCCAGCCTTGCCAAGCTCAGTATCCAAGCGCCTCGCCAGAGGCCGCGCGGCTGTCGATGGCGCCATTGTAGCGCGCGCCGCCGCCCTTCTCGATTTCCGCCAGACTTTTGCCGCCGACCAGGATGCCTGCCGCCTGGCCCCAGGTCTGGTCAGCGAGATCGAGGTGATAACCCATGCCGGCCAGCAGCTTCTCGGTATCCGGCGACAGACCGAACGGCTCGATATAGACCTTATCGGGCAGCCACTGGTGATGGATACGCGGCGCGTCGATCGCCTCCTGGATGTTCATGCCATGGTCGATGACATTGACGATGGCTTCCAGTGTGATGGTGATGATGCGCGAGCCGCCGGGGCTGCCTATGACCATGAACGGCTTGCCGTCCTTGGCCACCACGGTTGGACTCATCGACGAAAGCGGCGTCTTCTTGGGCTGGATGGCATTAGCCTCGCCCTGAACCAGGCCATAGAGGTTGGGCACGCCGGGCTTCTGGGTGAAATCGTCCATCTCGTTGTTGAGCAGGATGCCGGTGCCATCGGCGACAACGCCGGCGCCGAAGGAGCCGTTCAACGTGTAGGTGACCGCGACTGCGTTGCCGTCACTGTCGATGATCGAATAATGGGTCGTCTCCTTGCTCTCGCCAAAACCCTTCGGCATCAGGTCCTGCGACACGCCGGCCCGGAACGGGTCGATCTTGTCGCGGATATCCTTGGCGTAGGCCTTATCAAGCAGTTTCGTGACCGGGTTGTCGACGAAATCGGGATCGCCTAGCGCCGAATTGCGGTCGACATATGCGTAGCGCATCGCCTCCACCATGACATGGACCGTCTCGGCCGAGCCTGCACCGAGATAGGACAGCGGATAGCCTTCCAGCACGTTGAGGATTTCGCAGATGATGACGCCGCCTGAGCTTGGCGGCGGCGAGGAGGTGATCTCGTAGCCGCGATAGGAGCAGGTCACGGGCTTCAGTTCGCGGACCGCATATTGTTCGAAATCCGGCTTGGCCAGGATGCCGCCCTTGGCGCCACTCGCCTTGACGATGGCGTCTGCGATAGCGCCTTTATAGAAGGCATCAGGACCTTTTTCGGAAATGGCGGCGAGCGAGGCCGCAAGATCAGGCTGGATCAGCCTCTCGCCGATGCCATAGGGCTTGCCGCCGGGTTTCAGGAAAATGGCGGCGGCGGCGGGGTCCTTCGCCAGCCTGTCGGCGCTGCCGGCAAAAGAGGCGGCGTCGCCCTGATTGAGGATGAAGCCATCCTTGGCAAAGCTGATTGCCGGCGCCATCAGATCCTGGCGGGACAATTTGCCGTATTTTTCGCGTGCCATCTCGAAACCAGCCACCGAGCCCGGCACGCCGACGGCGAGATAGCCGTCGAGGCTGGCACCCTTCACCGGGTTGCCGTCCTTGTCGAGATACATGGTCTTGGTCGCCGACAGCGGCGCCCGCTCGCGGAAATCGAGGAAGGTCGATTTGCCATCCTTGAAGCGGATGGTCATGAAGCCGCCGCCGCCGATATTGCCGGCATTGGGGTAGACGACGGCGAGCGCATAACCAACGGCAACCGCCGCGTCGACAGCATTGCCGCCCTTCTTCAAGACTTCGATGCCGACTTCGGAGGCCAGACGCTGGGCCGTCACCACCATGCCGTGCTCGCCTTTGGCCGGCGCCGGCGATGCAGCAAAAGTCAACTGTAGTGGCGCAAGCGCAAAGGCGACGGAGAGACTAACGGCGATCAGGGTTCGACGGTTGAGAGGCATGGCGGTTCTCCGGGCGGGGGGTGCGCCTAGAAGAGCCTCTCGGATCAATCGAGTCCATTCACAAAACGGTCCCTCACGAAGCAAACCGGTGAGGGGCAATATCGGCTGGGAGTTCGCCTCAGACAATGCCGCCCGAACCGCCGGCGACCGCCGGGCGTTCCGCGGCGACCTTGGCGCGGTAGCCCGCCGCCCGATAGGCGGCGACCGGATCGATGGCGCCGCCCGTCTTCAATCGCGCCATGGCCAGGATCGGCTCGACATCGGTGCGGTAAGCGACTTTCAACGTCTGCGTCGCCATCAGCGCGTCGTTGCCGTCCTGGTACCCTTCGAGCGCCTTGCGGTCGACCAGCAGCGCCTGCGCATAGGCGCGCTGCACCTCGACCGCCGACAGTATCAGGCTTTCGATCGGGTCGGTGACATTGTGGCTTTGGTCAAGCATATGCGCGGGATCAAAACCCTCGGCGCCCGAAAGCTCCGCATCGACCAGTTCGTTGAAGACAAGGAACAGCCGGTAGGGGTCGATCGAGCCGGCATCGAGATCGTCGTCGCCATATTTCGAATCGTTGAAGTGGAAGCCGCCAAGTTTTTTGAACTGGATAAGCCGCGAGACGATCATCTCGATGTTGACGTTGGGGGCGTGGTGGCCGAGATCGACCAGGCAGAACGCCTTGTCGCCCAGTTCCCTAGCGATGATGTAGTTGGTGCCCCAATCCTGCACGACGGTGGAATAGAAGGCCGGCTCGTACATCTTGTGCTCGCTGAACAGCCTCCAGTCAGAGGGCAGCCCGGCATAGATCTGCTTCATCGCCTCGAGATAGCGCTCGAACGCCCTGGCAAAATTGGCCTGGCCGGGAAAGTTCGAACCGTCGCCGATCCACACCGTCAGCGCCTTGGAACCCAGCGTCTTGCCGATCTCGATGCATTCGAGATTGTGCTCGACCGCTTGCCGGCGCGTCCCGGCATCGGCATGCGAGAGCGAGCCGAATTTGTAGGAGAGTTTCTGGTCCTTCGCATCCGAGAAAGTGTTGGAGTTCATGGCGTCGAAGCCGAGGCCAAAGCGCGAGGCTGCCTGCTTCAGCCGGTTCGGATCGGCCTTGTCCCACGGAATGTGCAGCGATACGGTCGGCGTCGCCTGAGTCAACTGCTTGATCACGGCGCAGTCCTCGATCTTGTCGAAGATGTCGCGGGGTTCACCGACGCCGGGAAAGCGGGCAAAGCGGGTGCCGCCGGTGCCGACGCCCCAGGACGGAATCGCCACCGCGAATTTCTCGACCTTGTCGCGGATGGCATCGATGGCGATGCCGCGACGGTCGAGGCGCTCGCCGAGCGAGGCGTAGTCGCGCTCGAGGTTGGCTTTGCGCGCGGCGTTGTCTTTGCCGACGACGTCGGCGGAGATGATGGTTTCGGACACTGCTATTCCTCCCAAAATGCTTTCGGCCGGCGCTGCCCGTCATCCGCCTGCCGGAAGCGCTTCGGCGTCGGCGGCGCCGCCTTCAGATCATTAGCGTGTAAAACTCTGCGCGTTGCCCGCGTCGACATTGATGATGTTGCCGGTCGACTTGGCTGACATGTCGGAGGCGAAGAAATAGATCGCTTCGGCGATGTCTTCCGGGAAGACCGAGCGCTTCAGCATCGAACGCGAGCGATAGTGCTCCTCCAGATCGTCGGTCGACATCTTGTACGCCGCGGCGCGCTGTTCCTTCCATTCGCCGCTCCAGATCTTCGAGCCGCGCAGCACCGCGTCCGGGTTGACGACATTGACCCTGATCTGGGCTTCCGCTCCCTCCAGTGCGAGGCATCGAGCGAGATGAATCTCGGCGGCCTTGGCGGTGCAGTAGGCGGCGGCGTTGGGCGAGGCGGCAAGTCCGTTCTTGGAGGCGACGAAGACGACGTTGCCGCCGATGTTCTGCACGCGAAACAGCCGGAACGCCTCCCTGGAGACCAGGAAATACCCGGTCGACAGGATATCCATATTCTTGTTCCACAGCGCCAGCGTCGTCTCCTCGATCGGCGCCGAGGAGGCGAGGCCAGCGTTCGACACCAGAATGTCGATGCCGCCGAACTCGACCGCCATCTCGGCAAAGCCGGAGATAACCTGCTCCTCCGAGGTGACGTTGATCGGCACCGGCCGGACGAAATCCTTGCCATAGGCTTTGGACAATTCGTCATTGGCGCTGGCGAGCGCTGTCTCGTCAATGTCGGCCAGCACGACGCAGGCGCCTTCGCTCAGCAGCCGGTTGGCGGTCGCGCGACCGATGCCGCCGGCGCCACCGGTGACCAGCGCGATCTGGCCGGCAAGCGCCTTCGGCTTCGGCATGCGCTGCAGCTTCAGATCCTCGAGCAGCCAGTACTCGATGTCGAAGGCTTCCTGCGCGGGTAGGCCGACATAGGACGAGACGGTCGAGGCGCCGCGCATGACGTTGATGGCGTTGACGTAGAATTCGCCTGAGATGCGCGCCGTCGCCTTATCGCCGGCGAAAGTGAACATGCCGACGCCGGGCATCAGATAGACAACGGCGTTGGGATCGCGGATGGCTGGCGAGTCGGCGTGCTTGCAGCTGTCGTAATAGGCCTGATAGCCAACACGATAGGCCGCGACGTCGTCGGCGAGGCGCGCGATGACGGCATCGACATCGGGCTTTGCCGGATCGAACTCGATGACCAGCGGACGGATCTTGGTGCGCAGGAAGTGGTCAGGGCACGACGTGCCGAGCGCCGCCAGCGGGCGCAGATTCCTGGAGTTGACGAATTCGAGAACGGCGGGCGAATCGTCGAAATGACCTGTCTTGTGGCTCTTTTCCGAGATCAGGCCGCGGATTTTCGGCATCAGTTTCGCGGCAATGGCGCGGCGTGAAGCGGAATCGAGCGACTTGACCGCTTCGCCGCCGAAGATGGCGACGCCTTCGGAGCGGCGCTCGAACCATTCGATCGCCTGATTGATCACCGAGATCGTCGTCTCATAGCATTCCCGAGGAGTGTCGCCCCAGGTGAACAGGCCGTGGCTTTCCAGGATGACGCCCTTGGCCGCGGGATGTTCGAGGCAGAATTTATCCAGCCACAGGCCGAGTTCGAAGCCGGGACGCTTCCACGGCAGCCAGCCGATGGCGTCGCCGAAGATCTCCCCGGTCAGCGCCTTGGAATCCTTGGCCGCGGCAATGGCGATGATGGCGTCCGGATGCATGTGATCGACAAAAGGCTTCGGCACATAGGCATGCAGCGGCGTGTCGATCGAGGCGGCGCGCGGATTAAGGTTGAAGGTGCAGTGCGGAAGGAAGCTGACCATTTCGTCTTCGTGCTCAACGCCGCGATAGAGGCCTTTGAGCGCGCGCAGCTTGTCCATGTAGAGGGTGGCAAAGCCGTCAAGCTTGATCGAGGCGCTGTCGCCGCCCGAGCCCTTGACCCAAAGCACCTCGACATCCTCGCCGGTGAGCGGGTCTTTCTGCCATATCTTCGAGGAGGTGTTGCCGCCGCCATAATTGGTGACGCGCTTGTCGGAGCCAAGCGTGTTCGAGCGATAAACCAGAAGTTCCGGCTCGCTCATCGCTTGAGCCTTGGCCTCGTCCCACAGATTGGCGAGCCGCGTGCCGGTGCGCTTGTCGAGCATATGCAATCCTCCCGAAGGCACGCAAACGGTGCGGCCAATTTTGCCCGAATTTCCACGGAAGCAGCCGGCTTGTCAATCACAAACGATCAAGACCGATCATATTGCACTGCACAATGAAATTATATGATCGGAAATGATTGACACTGCGCGTTTTGGGTGCCTAGATGCCGAGGCAGGGAGGAACCATGCACGAAAAAGAGCGCCACAGGATCATTCTGTCCGCCGTCCAGGAAAAACCTGTGGTGACGGTGCAGGAGATGGTCGACCTGACGGAGTCCTCCGAGGCGACGATCCGGCGTGACATCGCGGCACTCCATGTCCAGAAGCGCCTGCGCCGTGTGCGTGGCGGCGCTGAAGCACTCTCGCCGCCGCAGTTCATTGGGCTGGCCGGCCGGCCCTTTTCCGTCAATGAAACAATCAACGCCTCGCAGAAGCGGGCAATCGCGAGTGAAGCGGTCGAGCTGTGCAAGGACGGTGAGCCGATCATCATCAATGGCGGCACCACCACCTTCCAGATGGTGCATTTCCTCACCGGCCGCCGCATGCCGATCTTCACCAATTCGTTCCCGATCGCCGAGCACCTGCTCAAGCACTCCAAGAACACGGTGATGCTCTCGGGCGGCACAATCTACCGCGAGCAGAACATCATCCTGTCGCCCTTCGACAATGACGTGACGCGCAATTTCTATGCGCGCCGCATGTTCATGGGCGCGCAAGGGCTTGGGCCGCTCGGCCTGATGGAGGGCGACCCGCTGCTGATCCAGGCGGAGCAGAAACTGATCGACCAGGCCGACGAACTGGTGGTGCTGGTCGATTCCTCGAAATTCCGCAAACGCTCCAGCCTGATCCTATGCGGCCTGTCGCGCATCGCCACCGTCATCACCGATGACGGCATCGAGGATCGCGAAGCCAAGATGTTAGAGACCGCCGGCGTGACGCTGATCGTCGCCCGCAAGTCGGCAAAGGAAGAATCTTCGCTGCAGGCCTGAGACACCTCACGCCAGCAGCGGCGATGGAATGCAACGCTCAAGGGAGGATATTCGATGAGCTTCTTGAAGAAATTGATGGTGACCGCGGCTTTTTCAGCCGCCATGTTCGTGAATGCAGCCTATGCCGAGAACGTCAAGATCGCGCTGGTGGTGAAGTCGCTCGGCAACGGCTTCTTCGACGCCGCCAACAAGGGCGCCGAAGAGGCGGCCAAGGAACTTGGCGATGTCGACATCATCTACACCGGCCCGACCAAGGCGACCGCCGAAGCGCAGATCGAAGTGGTCAATTCGCTGATCGCCCAGAAGGTCAACGCCATCGCCATTTCGGCCAATGACGCCGACGCGCTGGTGCCGGTGCTGAAGAAGGCGATGGAACGCGGCATCACCGTCATCTCCTGGGATTCGGGCGTCGCCAAGGAAGGCCGCCAGCTTCACCTCAACCCGTCGGACACCGGACTGATCGGCGAGACCATCATCAAGCTTGCCGCCGATTACCTGCCGGAAGGCGGCGAAGTCGCCATCCTGTCGGCCTCCTCGACCGCCACCAACCAGAACGCCTGGATCGATGCGGCCAAGAAAATCCTGCCGGAGAAGTTCCCCAAGATCAAACTCGTCGCCACCGTCTATGGCGATGACGATTCGGCCAAGAGCACGGACGAGGCCAAGGGCCTGTTGAAGTCCTATCCGAACCTCAAGGCGATCATTGCGCCGACCACCGTCGGCGTCGTCGCCGCCGCCCAGGTCGTCACCGATGCGAACCTGATCGGCAAGGTCAATGTCACCGGTCTGGCGCTGCCGTCCGAGTTCAAGAAGTTCATCGACAACGGCGCCAGCCAGGCGGTTGCGCTGTGGAACCCGATCGACCTCGGCTATTCGGCCGTCTACCTCGCCCATGATCTGGCGGTGAAGAAGGAAGAGGCGAAGCCTGGTGCCACGCTGTCGATCGGCCGCGTCGGCAAGGTCACGCTCGACGACACCAACTCGGCTGCGATGGCTCCGCCCTTCCAGTTCGACAAGTCGAACATCGAGAAGTTCTCCAAGATCTATTGATCCTGGGCGCTCTTCAAACTGGCGCGGGGGGGAAAAAAAAAACCACAACAAAAAAAAAAAAAAAAAATTAAAAAAAAGAAAAAAAAAAAAAAAAAAAAAACCCAAACAAAACACGAAAACAAACAGCAACAAAAAAAAAA
>NZ_JAMYOR010000087.1:0-21722 GCF_040319965.1 Mesorhizobium sp. M0830
TCAAGTGGGGAGATCGGCAGTTTCAGCGCCTCGCCCGCTCCAACGTCAAATATTGGCGAAAGCCGTGGTGACAGCCAATCTCCCCCCTTGCGGGGGAGATGGCCGGCAGGCCAGAGGGGGGTGCTGGCCCGCCAGCCACGGCAATTTCTGCGCCGCACGGCGCTCGAATTCAGCCCGGCCCACCCAGGCGCGGCGGCGGGGGGGCCAGCACATCCTCCACGGAGAGCGTCCGCGCTTCCGAGGGCAGCATGATCGGAATGCCGTCACGCACCGGATAAGCGAGCTTGGCGACCCGCGAGACCAGCTCACCACGCTCCGGATCCCAGGTCAGCGGCCCCTTGGTCAGCGGGCAGGCCAACAGCTCCAGCAGCTTGGGGTCGACATTGACCTTCTTCCCGTCACGTCCAACCGCCGCCATAAGATCTTCCCAGCCAGTTGCGGGCCTAACATGTGTTGAGTCAGGTCAGGCCGAGCCGAAAACGGCTGATCCCGAGAACCGGAGCGGAGCGTACTTTGGGTACGTGAGCACCGGAAGCGCAGGAAGCCTCCGTTTGCAGGCCGGCCTCACCTGAATATCGGCACATCCTACTGCAGGCTCGAACCAAAGTCCTCATTCTCGCGCGCCAGCGCCATTTCGGTGATGGCGATCAGCGTCTCGGCCCGGGTCTTCAGGTCGGCTGCTTCAAGCAGCGCCTGTTTCTCGGCCGGCCCGTAGGGCGCCATCATCGACAGCGCGTTGACGAGCATGGCATTTTCGGCCCGGCTGACGCTTTCCCAATCGGCTTCCAGGTCGTTGGCCTGCAGATAGGCGCGAAATGCCTTGAGCAGCGATGGCCGGTCGATCTCGTCGGCCGCCTGATCCTCATCGAGATCGGCCAGGAAGGGCGCCAGCTTGGCCTGGCGAAACGGCGTCTTGACCGTCAATTCGCTTGCAATGCGAAACCGGCACACGCCCTGCAACGAAACCAGATAGCGGCCGTCACCGGTCTCGGAAAAGGCAATGATGCGCCCGGCGCAGCCAACATTGCAGAGCTCCGGCTCGCCGTCGGCACGCAGCGCACCATCGAGCCTGGGCTGGATGACGCCGATGAGCCGCGAGCCGGTGATGGCCTCGTCCACCATCTGCAGGTAGCGCGGCTCGAAAATATTAAGCGGCATGCGGCCCCCCGGCAGCAAAAGCGCACCCTCGAGCGGAAAGATCGGGATCGTCGATGGCAAATGCTTGGCGAGCCGGTAATGCGCGTTTCCCGCTTGCACCTCATTCCTCCGATCGCTTCTTCACGAAGCGCATGCATTAATCTGGCGCGCTGATCGCCGACGCCAAGCCCGTGCGGCAAAACAACACCAAGGTCAGGAAAACAGCAGCGCCGACAATTTGCGCCGCGCCGCAAGCGTCGCCTCGTCGGTCATGCCCCAGGCCTCGAACAGCTGCAGCAATTGCGTCCTGGCGCCGTCCTCGTTCCAGGTCCGGTCGGCCTTGATGATGGCCAGCAGATTATCGGCCGCCGCGGTGCGGTCGCCATTGGCGTTCTGGATCATGGCAAGATCGAAACGCGCCTGATGATCCCCAGGATTCTCCGCCAGGCGCCGCTCGAATTCGGCCGGATTGCCAAGCGCGGCCGCTTGCGCGGCAACCGCCATCTTGGCGCGCAGGGCGGCCAGCGGCAGCGCATCCTTCTTGGCTTCCGGCGCTGTTGCCAAAAGTGCCTCGGCGCCTTGCACGTCGCCAGCCTCGAACAAAAGCTCGCCCAGGCCGCCGATCGCCTCGACGGTCTCCGGCGCCTGCGCCAGGATGGCATCATAGATGTCGGCCGCGGTCTGCATGTCGCCGGCGTCGCGCGCTTCCGCAGCCGCGGCCAGCGCCTCGGCCACCGGCGGCGCGCCATCGCCCTTGCCGCCGACCTTGGTGATGAATTCGGCGATCTGGCTCTCGGGGATGGCGCCCATGAAGCCGTCGACCGGCTGGCCGTCCTTGAAGGCTATGACCGCGGGAATCGACTGGATGCCGAGCTGGCCGGCGATCGACGGATGATCATCGATGTTCATCTTGACCAGCTTGACCTTGCCACCGGCGGCCTTGACCGCCTTTTCCAGCTGCGGCGTAAGCTGCTTGCAGGGCCCGCACCAGGGCGCCCAGAAATCGACCAGCACCGGTTGGCGGCGCGATTCCTGGATGACGTCGGCGGCAAAAGCGGCGGTCGTCGTGTCCTTGATGACATTGGCAGGGGCAGTGGGCGCATCGCCAAGCGCGACCTTCGCCGGCGCCGACGCGGTGCCGCCATACTGCACCGATGTGGTGTACTGGCCACCATTGCCGCCGAAGGGGCCGCCAAACGGATTGTTGTCGCTCATCTCTTTAACCCTTCCGTAGCGGGCCGGCTGGCAGCCGGCGCCATTTCCTTCAGACCATCGGTTTCAAGCCATCCATGTGGCGATCACGCGGAGACTTTCAAGATAGCAGCATCGTGCCCGGTTGCCTCGACGAATCTGATCAGGTCCCCTGCGGCGATCGACGTCGTCGCCTCATTGGTCAGCGGATGCGCATTGATCACCGCGTGCTCCATCAAATCCTTGTCGAGCACGAGCTTGACCCTGTTTGCGGTATCGTTGATGACGCCAAAGACCGTGACAGCGCCCGGCGTGACGCCAAGCAGCTCCATAAGCATCTCCGGCCTGCCGAAGGAGACGCGGCTGGCGGCGCCAATCACCTGGTGGATCTGCTTCAGGTCGACAACCGCGTCCTCGGCGACGGTGACCAGGAAGAAATTGTCCTTCTTGTCCTTCAGGAACAGGTTTTTCGTGTGCCCGCCGGCGATTTCGCCGCGCAGCGCCTGTGAATCGGCGACCGTGTAGAGAGGCGGATGGCGTTTCGTCGACGTGATGATCCCGAGTTCGGCAAGAAAGGCCATCAGGTCGGCTTTGGTCTTCGGCATCGGTTTGTCTTCGCCCGGTTTCTCAGCCATGCCGTTTACGGCCAATGGGGCGGCCGACACAAGACCGTCATGCGACATCACCGTGAGCGGCACCGCCCTTCGCGGTGGCGCCCCCGCCGCCTGCCGCTCGCACGCCCGCCACCGCGCCGGTGGCTTGCCGGCATCGCCCGCCGTGTCACAAAAAAGCCTGCGATTTCCCTGTTGCAATCGCCGCGCTCTTCAGCCATATAGGCCCGGCTTGCGGCCAAGACGCCGTGTGAGCGGGTGTAGCTCAGGGGTAGAGCACAACCTTGCCAAGGTTGGGGTCGAGCGTTCGAATCGCTTCACCCGCTCCAAATCTTCTTTGATTTGAAAAGCATCAAGGGCCCGGGTAACCGGGCCTTTTTGCTGTCTGGGTCCGGGGGAGTGTCTTAGTTCGGCTTGCAATTGCGATCCTGATCGCCGACAACCAGCCTATCCGAAGGCAAGCGTGAGGACTCCTTAGAGCCTCTTTCGTGCCGCTGGATGCACCGTGGATTTTCCCCAATTCCAGGCATCGAATCGAGCGCCGCGCTGGCTGAGATGCCCGCATTCCGCTTCTGCTGAGCGGCGCCGCGCCGGTGTCGATCTGGAACGGCGTCTTTACGCCTGGCGTGTCTCGAGCGTGGACGCAAGGACCGCCAGACGATCGCAAGAGCGGGCTTCCGGATTGAGCGGCAAATCGCGGAGCGACGCAGAACTGCTGGTGTGCGCCCAAGGTTCGACGTATGATTGCTGCTCAATTTCGGGAGGAAAGAGCCATGGACGCAGTGCCTCAATGGCGCCTCGCGGGCGATTGGTTCGACATCTGCAGCTGCGACATCCCTTGCCCGTGCGAGTTCGCCCAGCGACCAACCGGCAATCACTGCCAGGGCGTGCTCGCCTGGCATGTGCGCGAGGGGCAGTATGGCGACGTGAAGCTCGACGGCCTGACGCTGGTTGCGCTCGGCGAGTTCGAAGGCAATCTATGGGCCGGCGAGGCAAAAGCCGTGATGGGCATGTACCTCGACGAGAAGGCGAATGAGTCGCAGCGCGAAGCCCTGCAGGTAATCTTCGGCGGCCACGCCGGCGGCTGGCCGGCGGGCTTTGCCGCCAATATCGGCGAGATGCGTGGCATGGAGTTTGTGCCAATCACTTTCGAGGTGGCAGGCGACCTCGCCAGCTGGCGAGTCGAAATTCCTGGCCTCGTCGTCGGTCGCGCGGAAGCGCTTTCCGGTCCTACGACACCGCCCGGCAAGCGGGTGCAGACAATCAACCCGCCGGGCTCGGAGGTCGGCCCAGGCCAGGTTGCCACCTGGGGGCGTTCTGTCGAGGTAAGCACCAAAGGCTTCGGGCTGGACTGGACGGGCACGGCCCGCTCGAGCAAGCACATTCCGTTCGACTGGTCCGGCCCGAACTAGGGCGTGCCGATGCCCGGCGCGTTCCCCAGGAAAACGTGGCGGCTCGGGAATTTGCGTGGCATTCCGCTCGGCCTTCTCGCGTCGCTCGTCGTACTGACGGCGGCGGCATGGGCGCTCACCCTCTACCAGACCTTCAGCATGGACATGCCCATGGGCATTGCGGTGCGCGGCGGGATGGAGGGTATGGAAGGCATGGCCGGCATGGCGATGGCCGGAATTGCGGCCGACGGCTGGTCACTCGCCGGCGTCGCCGCCTTTCTCGCAGTATGGACCGTGATGATGGCGGCTATGATGCTGCCGGCCGCGGCGCCCATGATCTTTATGTTCGCGGCGGCGCAAGCCAGGCGGGGATGGCAGGTGACCATTCCGACCTGGATTTTCGTCGCGGGCTACCTTCTCGTCTGGGCGGCAGCGGGCCTTCTCGTGTATGTCCTGGTCCAGTTCGGCAGCGAGTTCGCGACAAGCCTCGATCCGCCCCAGCGGTCGAAATGGGCGCCGCTCGCGCTGGGTGCCACGCTTGGCGTCGCCGGCCTCTACCAGTTCACGACCCTCAAGCACATTTGCCTCAGCCATTGCCGCTCGCCGCTCGCTTTCGTTGCCCAGCACTGGCGCGACGGGCGGGTTGGCGCGCTTGAGATGGGGCTGCGCCACGGGCTGTATTGCTTCGGTTGCTGCTGGGCGCTGTTCGCCATACTGGTCGCAGCCGGCGTCATGAGCCTCGCCTGGATGCTGCTTTTGACACTGATCGTCTTCGTCGAGAAGCTGATGCAGCGTGGCCGACGCTTCGAAGCTGCTTTGGGCATTGCGCTAATTGCCCTCGGGATCGCCGTATCGCTCGGGGTGATCGAGATGCCTTGGACAAGCGGCTAGAACCGGATGGTTTCAGGTCGATTCGACCTGAATTTGAATCCGCCTCCAAATCAAAGAGCTTCAGCACGACTCGAATAAGAAGCTGTGTCCCGTGACCGTTCAAGGCGTAGACTCGCAAAAAGCCGATGGCTATACACGGCAAATGCCTACGTTTCCCGCCGACCAGGTCTATGTACGTGTTTGCCACGTCAAGCAGGGCTATGAAGACCGCGAACAGCACATTGCAAGGCAGGTCGCTCGCCATGGTATCCCGGCCACCTGGTATCTTCACTGGGATGTTTCAGATATTACTGACGAAGAGGTCGAAAGGCTTACCGTGCCAGGCGCTCTCAAACTGGCGGAACTGTCCTGCTCCTTGAAACACATCGGGATCTGGCGTGAGTTTCTGCAGACCGACAAGCCCTATTGTCTGGTCTTTGAGGACGACGTTTTCCTGGCCGCCAATTTCAATACGAAATTTAACGCGGCTCTGGCGGAGCTCGGCGATCCAAACCGCAAGGCCGTCATCTATATCGGCAATGCCGGTACGTACTACATTTCGGCGTTCAAGTTGAAGCGCGGACAACATCTCTATCCAGCCCCTCACGGCAGATCCACCGATTCCTATATCATCACCCGCTCCGTGGCAGCCGAGAGGTGCGCCTGGTTTGATGCACGCAAGATGTCCGCGCCGATCGGCCACGAGATCGACGGTGCGGACGCGGCGCTCGGGGTGGAGGTGCTTTGGTTCGAGAGACCCTTTGTTGAGCAGGGCACGCACAATGGCGCCTTCTTGACGTCCATAAATCCCGACAGTCAACGGCCGCTTTGGTACAAGCGCATCGAGTGGCAGTATAAAAAATATCGCCGACAGCTCGTTGGCCATATGTAGCGCTCGCCGCGACCCGGCGAGGCTGCGCGGCCGAACCTGGTTTCAACCGGCTTTTGGGTCGACATCATTGACCGGGCCGGTTCGAATACTTGACCGAAATCCCTTCGACCATCCTCCAGAAGTCACATAAAGTTACAGCAAGGAACGCTTCCCGCTGGACCTCGTTAGCCCTTCCATCAACCCAATGATGGAGAAAAACCATGCAGGACATTTCCGGCAAGCGCGTCGCTATCCTTGCGACAAATGGCTTTGAACAGGCCGAACTTGAGGTGCCGCTCAAGAAATTGCGCGAAGCGGGCGCCGAGGTCGATGTCGTGTCGCTCGCAGGCGGCAAGATCAAAGGCTGGGACCACAAGGATTTGGGCCGCGAGGTTCCCGTCGACAAGATTTTGGATGAGGCGCGGGCGGATGACTACGACGCGATCGTGCTGCCCGGCGGCGTTATCAACCCAGATCTGCTGCGGATCGAGCCGAAAGTCCTCAATTTCATCAAATCGTTCTGGTCGGCCAACAAGGTCGTCGGCGCGATCTGCCATGCGCCCTGGCTTCTCGTCGAGACCGGAATTGTGAAGGGCCGCCGGGTCACGTCCTACAAATCGATCAAGACCGACGTGATCAATGCCGGTGGGGTCTGGGAAGACAGCGCGGTGGTCACCGAGCAAGGGCTTGTCACCAGCCGCAACCCGGGCGATCTCGACGCGTTCTGCGACAAGCTCGCCGAGGAAATCAGAGAAGGGCGGCACGACAGGCGCGCCGCGGCTTAGCCCGCCCACCAGGCCGGCCCAGCCGAAGCCCAACGCAGCCGTCGCCAAGCTGGAATCGATCAGATAGCGGTTTCCGTCCGTTGCTCCCTGCGTCATCGCAGGGGCGATCGCTTCAGACCCGCGCCCGGAAAGGGCAGTGGTCGAAACCGCCGGGTTGTGTCCCGCGGCACAACGCCTGCCCCATCTGCCACTTGATCGTCGCTGTCCGGAATGCTCCGTTGCCGCTTCGGACATTCGGAGAAACCCATGACAGGCTTTGTCGACCGCCAGCGCGCGGCTCAACTGATGGATCGCGCCGGCATCGAGGCGCTGGTGCTGTGCGCGCCCGAGGCCTTCCACTATGCGACCGGCGCCTCGATCGGTCCGGCGGGACTGTTCCGGCGTGCCGGTGCCGGCTTCGTCGTCATCCCCGCTGGCCAGGACCTGCCGATCGGCGTGGTGGTCGCGGACTTCAATGCGGCGCAGCTGCAGGCGGCACTGCCCGAAGCTGTCATTCGCAGCCACCCGGTCTGGATCGAAACGGCTACGGTTGACGCCTCGACGTCCGGCCTGGCGCTGGCGCAACGCATCGAGGCTGGCCTGACATCGTCCGGCCGGGCGCCTGATTTCTCGCGGCCGGCGACATTCGACCTGGCCAATTCCGTCCGCGCGCTGAAGGAGATCTTGACCTGCTTCGGTCTCGACCGCGCAATGATCGGCGTCGATCTCGATTTCATCGCCGCCGCAGATTTCTTGGCCATGCAGGCGTTGCTGCCGGCCTGCATCATGGTTGATGGCTCGGCCGCGATCGACAGGCTGCGGGCCATCAAGTCGCAACGCGAGATCGACCTTTTGCAGCAAGGCATCACCCTGTCGGAGGCCGGGTTGGAGCGGCTGCAGGTGGATGCGATGGCCGGTATGCGCCAGGCCGATCTCATTGCCCTCTACCGGGAAGGCGTCGCCGGCGCCGCGGCGGGCCTGTCCCATCTCGTGGCGACGGCCGAATAGGTGACGCTGGGCGCGAAGGCCAAGGCTGCCGATGCGAAAGCCGTGCCCGGCGACCCGCTGAAGTGCGACATGGTCTGCACCGTCGGCGGCTACGCCTCCGACATGTCGCGAAACTTCACCTTCGGGCCGCCATCCGCTGAGCGGGCCGAGCTGCATGCGATCGCCGAACAGGCCTTCGAGGACGGGCTGGCATCCCTTGTTCCGGGGACCACGCTCGCCCACGTGCATCGCGTCGCCACCGAGAGCCTGTCGCGGCAAGGGCTGCGCTCCTATCGCCGCGGTCATTTCGGCCATGGCGTCGGACAATCGGTCTTTTCCGAACAATGGCCGTTCATTGCGGCCGACAGCGATGTCGCGATCGAAGCCGGCATGGTGCTGGCTTTCGAGATCCCGCTCTACATCGATGGCCTCGCCAGCTTCAATCTCGAGGACCAGTTCCTGATCACGCCGGATGGACCTGTCGCCATGAACCGCCTGCCGAGGCGGCTGGAGGTGATTGGATAGCGAAGGCCCTTGGGGCGCTCTGTGGTCGGCTTACTTCCGGGTGTCATACTGCGCCAGTGGTCATCATCCAGAATGGCCCACGTGGAGCCATGGCCTGCAAACATGCTAAGAAGTCTGCCTCGCAACCCGGGAAAGGATCATGACCGAAGCTGGCAGCCAGGAAGGACCTGATCCGGGCCACGATATGGAGGGCGCGATCCTGCCATGCGCATCCTCGACATCACTTGGCTGATCAAGGATTCCGGCAAGGAGATGGAGCCGCTCGGGGATTGAGGCTGCGCTTCTGCCTTCTCCCACAAGTGGAGAAGGAAAGAACGGGCGAGGCCAACGCCAAAACGAAAGTGGGAAGTAATGCTGGACATGGCACCATCGAAACAGGCAGCGGCATGGCTCGCTTCTTTTGCGCACGCGCTCGAAGCGGGCGATGGGGCGGCAGCGAGCAACCTGTTCGTCGACGACTGCTACTGGCGCGATCTCCTGACCTTCACCTGGAACATCACGACCATGGAAGGCCGCGACGCGATCGCCGGCATGCTCGAGGCAACGCTGGCGACGACCAGGCCGACGGCATGGCAGCTGACCGGCGAGGCGACTTCGGACGAGGGTACCATCGAGGCCTGGCTCAGCTTCGAGACAGCTGTGGCGTCAGGAGAGGGCATCATGCGGCTGCGCGATGGCCGCTGCCGGACATTGTTTACCGCGATGACCGAGCTCAAAGGGTTCGAGGAGCGCAAGGGGGCAAAGCGTCCGCTCGGCGTCCGCCACAAGGCCGATCCCGAGCGTGAGACCTGGTCGGAGGCGCGGGCGCGCGAGACACGCAAGCTTGGCGCAGAAGAGCAACCCTATTGCCTGGTCATCGGCGGCGGCCAGGGCGGCATCATGCTGGGCGCGCGGCTGCGCCAGCTCGGCGTGCCCACCATCGTCATCGAGAAAAATTCAAGGCCCGGCGATTCCTGGCGCAACCGCTACCGTACGCTCGTGCTGCATGACCCGGTCTGGTACGACCATCTGCCCTACATTCCCTTCCCGGAAAACTGGCCGGTTTTCACGCCCAAGGACAAGATGGGCGACTGGTTGGAAATGTACACGCGCGTGATGGAGCTCAACTATTGGCCCGCCACGAACTGCCTCAGCGCCAGCTATGACGAGGCGGAGAAAGTCTGGACCGTGATGGTCGATCGCGCCGGCCGGCACATCACGCTGAAGCCGAAGCACATCGTCTTCGCCACCGGCGCCTATGGTCCACCGCGCCGGATCGACCTGCCGGGCGCCGATCGATTCAAAGGCGAGCTGCTGCATTCCAGCCAATATGACAGCGGCGAGAAGTTCCACGGCAGACGCGTCGCGGTCATCGGTGCGGCAAGCTCCGGTCATGATGTCTGTGTCGATCTCTGGGAAAGCGGCGCCGACGTCACCATGATCCAGCGCTCGCCGACCACCGTGGTCAAGTCGGACACGCTGATGGAGGTCGGTTTCGAGATCTTCTCGGAGAAGGCATTGGCGCGCGGCATCACCACCGAGAAAGCCGACATGATCGTCGCCTCGATGCCGTTCGCGCTCGTACCCAAGGGCCAGCGGGCTCTCTACGAGGTGATCAAGGCGCGCGACGCGGCCTTCTACGCCCGCCTGCGAGCCGCCGGCTTCGCCATCGATTTCGGCGACGACGAGACCGGCCTTCTGATGAAGGCCTACCGCACCGGCTCCGGCTACTACATCGATGTCGGCGCGTCCGACCTGATCATCGACGGCAAGATCGGCATCCGCAGCGGCGTCGCCATCAGATCGCTGACGCAGGACGGCATCCTGTTCGAGGACGGCACCGAACTCGCCGCCGACGCGATCATCGCCTGCACCGGCTATCAGTCGATGAACGAGACGGTGGCGCAAATCGTCTCGCGCGAGGTCGCCGACAAGGTCGGCCCCTGCTGGGGTCTTGGCTCGGGCGTCAAGGGCGATCCCGGACCATGGCAGGGCGAGCTGCGCAACATGTGGAAACCGACCGCGCAGGAAGCGCTGTGGTTCCACGGCGGCAACCTCGCGCTGTCGCGCTTCTATTCGAAGTATGTAGCGCTGCAGATCAAAGCACGGATGGAGGGGATTGAGACGCCGGTTTATGGAGCGGTGAGCTGACGCTGCTGATCTCCCCCCTCGAGGGGGAGATGTCGCCGAAGGCGACAGAGGGGGTCGCTTCACGTAAAGCTCCAACCTCCATCTGCCACAAGGAGGTCGCATCCAGTCGAACCGACCCCCTCTGGCCTGCCGGCCATCTCCCCCTCAAGGGGGGAGATCAGCTAATCATGCCGGTGCCGGAAATGCTGGGCCGCCACCTCGATATGCGTATGCGACCCATGCGGCTCGAAACGCTCGGTCTCGCTGACGTCGTTCACCGCCTCGTTTGGCCACCACGTGCCGCCGATGGCGATGCCTTCGCAGACCAGCCGCTGGTCGGCGACCAGCGAGGCGCCGACCGCGTCGACGAAGGTGAAGCGGCCCGGGCGCTGCCGCAGCACGGCGACATCGCCGACGGTGCCGACCGCCAGAGTGCCGAGATCGGGCCGCGCGATCGCCCGCGCTGGCGTTTGCGTCGCGGCGCGCAAAACCTCGACCAGCGGCATGCCGAGCGCCAGCAGCTTCGACATGCAGACCAGGATGTCGAAGGCCGGCCCGTCGACGCAGTAGAGATGCACGTCGCTGCTGATCACGTCGGGCGCCAACCCTTCCTCGAGCATCGCCCGCGCGACCGCGAAATCGAACGAGCCCATGCCATGGCCAAGATCGAAGATGACGCCGCGCTCGCGCGCCAGCCGCATGTCCGGTCGCACAGCGCCGGAGGCGAACACCGGCGCATTGGGGAAAGGCCGGAAGCAATGAGTGAGGATATCACCCTTGCGCAGGCGCGGCAGCACTTCCGAGCGGCCTGGAGGCGGCTCGTCGATATGCGCCATCAGCGGCAGGTCGGCCTGGTCGGCGGCCTCCAGCGCGAGGTCGACCGGCACGATGCCGCTGGTGCCGCCGGCATGCTTGCCGGAGCGGACCTTTACGCCGACCACGACGTCGCGATGTTCGCGCACTGCCGCGACCACCTCGCGCGGATCGCACAGCCTGAGATCGCTGCACTCGCCGACCGACACCGTCTGCGAGAAGCCAAAAATGCCGGCAAAGGAAATGTTGACATAGGCCAGGATGCGGACCTTCGAGCGCTCCATGACGTGGCGGCGGAAGCCAAGGAAATTGCCGGCTCCCGCGCTGCCCGCATCGATGAAGGTGGTGGTGCCGCTCTTGGCGGCCAGCCGATCGGCATCGACGCCGAGCGAAGTGCCACCCCAATAAACGTGGCTGTGCAGGTCGACGAGGCCTGATGTGACGATGCAGCCGGTGGCATCGACGACCTGCGCGGCGCGGTCGGCTGGGATATCGGCGTCGATCGCGGCGACCCGGCCATTGGCAATGGCGACATCACGCGGCGCATCGATGCCGGACGCCGGATCGATCAGCCGTCCACCCTTAAGCAGGAGGTCGAATTGCATCGAGGTCACCCGGTTCGCCGTTCGCTTACAGAGGCCGGTAGGCGACCGCCTCGAGTTCGATCTTGATATCGATCATCAGCCGCGATTCGACCGTGGTGCGGGCTGGCGGGTTCTTCGGAAAGTGCCTGGCATAAACCGCGTTGAAGGCGCCGAAATCGCGCGCATCTTCCAGCCAGACCGTGGTCTTGACCACATCGTCCAGGGTGCAGCCGGCGAGCGCCAGTGCCGCCTTCACATTGGCGAGCACCTGTTCGGTCTGCTCCGAAATGCCGCCCTTGACCACTATGCCGTCGCTGCCGATGGGCACCTGGCCGGAGATGTAGACGAGATCGCCGGCCCGCACGGCCGGCGACAACGGCACATGGGATGTTCCGAAAGTCTGCTTGGGCAAGGGATAACCTCCTCTGGTACAGGGACGGGATGCGCCCGCTTGCGTCGACATTTACCCCGATCGGGACGATCCTCATAGAACTTTGTTGGAAAGCAACATTCCAGGGAATTCATGTTGCTTTATTACAGAAGCGCTTGCATCGTGCGCCCAATCGGGCCGCCTTGTAGGCCGCAACGGAAAGACGCGTTTGGCAGACCGGAGACAACAGCAATGACCTACGACAAGAACCCGTTTCCGGCAGGCGATGCCGATCGCCACGCGCTATGGGAAATGCTGGTGCGGCGCGACATCGACGCCTTCATCGGCCAGGACTGGGCGATGGTCGAGAACGATTTCGTGACCGAAAGCTTCTTCGGCATGCACGCGCATTTCCTCAGCAATGCCGACGCCTGGCGGCTGCAGTTTCCGCGGCTGGAAGTCTATCGCGACGAGTGGCTGCGTCAGGCCAAGGAGACCGCGGCGACAAAATTCGCCGAGCCGCTGCGCGAGGCGCTGTTTCGCGTCACCAACATGCGCGACATCGATGTCGACGGCGACCGCGCCGTGCTGCACAAGAAATTCGACGGCTCGGTCGCCAAGGCGGACGGCAGCGTCGACAGGCTGAAGTGGCAGACGCTGTATTTCTGCACCAGGGTCGGCGGCAGCTGGAAGATCGCGGGTTTTGTCGGCTACATGCCGCATCCGCTCGGCGGCTAGGCGAACCCAGGAAAGTTTGTAGCGGTTTTCCATGGAGAGTTGGGCAAAACAAGTAGCTGGCAAGCCGCGACAGCGAAGGGGAAGCCGCCACCATTAGCCGGTTAACTATGCCTGCCGTGGGTCAGGCCTCGGCCGCCCTGCTGCATACGGATTTGTAAGAATGCTGTTGGGCGCCGCGGCAATGTCTATGGTAGAAAAGCCTGCATTCCTGCGGGGACAGCAGCCATGACTGATTTCGCACCGTTGGTTTCCACCGTAAGCGCGGCCTTTCTCGGCTCGTTCGTTGAGGTGGTCGAAGCCTTCACAATCGTGCTCGCGGTCGGCTTGACCCGAGGCTGGCGGCCGGCATTGACCGGCGCTGCATTGGCGCTGGCACTCCTGGCGGCGCTCGTGCTGGCTTTCGGGCCGTTGCTGGCGCTTGTTCCCATCACCGCGCTGCAATTCACGGTCGGCGTCCTGCTCATCCTGTTCGGCATGCGGTGGCTGCGCAAGGCCATTCTGCGCAGCGTCGGGATCGTCCCGCTGCATGACGAGGAGGCGGCGTTCTCGAAGGAAACCGCGGTACTTCGCCAGCAGGCCGGCGACCGCCGCGCGGACTACCTGGCCGGGCTGGCGGCATTCAAGGCGGTGCTGCTGGAAGGTGTCGAGGTGGTGTTCATCGTCATCGCGGTTGGCGGCGCACATGGACAAACACTCAACGCCGGCCTTGGGGCGCTGGCAGCGTTCGTCCTGGTGATGATCATCGGCCTCGC
Organism: Mesorhizobium sp. M0830; assembly: GCF_040319965.1. Taxonomy (NCBI): domain Bacteria; kingdom Pseudomonadati; phylum Pseudomonadota; class Alphaproteobacteria; order Hyphomicrobiales; family Phyllobacteriaceae; genus Mesorhizobium; species Mesorhizobium sp. M0830. The sequence continues at coordinate 13,714 of NZ_JAMYOR010000087.1, forward strand.
CGTCCATCGTCCATTGGCACGCGTTCCTGAAAACGCGCTGAAGTTCGTCGTCGGCGTGATGCTGACCAGCTTTGGCATTTTCTGGACCGGTGAAGGTATTGGCGCCGACTGGCCCGGTGCCGATCTCACATTGCTGGCGATCTTCGCGGTCATGGCGCTCGCATCCTTTGCCATCGTCCGCTGGTTGCGCGACACCCATCGCGCTCCAACCGGAGAACACCTTCGATGAGCGTCGTGCGCATCGCTCTCAAGGATCTTATCGGCATGTTCATGGACGACGGCAGCCTGGCGCTGCTGGCGCTGATCCTGACGGCGGCGGTCACGGCAGCGGTGAAGCTGCTGGCGCTGCCGCCGCGCCTCGGCGGCATCCTGCTGCTGATCGGCTGCCTGGCTATTCTGGCACACAGCGCGCGGCGGGCAGCGGTGCGGCGGCGCTGATCAGTAGAGCGTGACGAAGGCTGGGAACAACAGGCCGGTCGCCCTGAAATGCTCGACCAGTTCGACGGCCGGGAAGATGGCGAGGAAATAGAGGCCGTCCAAAAATGTCCGCTTGAGGGCCCGCGTCGAGAACTGCAGCTCGTCATGGTCGTGGTACAGAAAGGGATTTGGCCAGAACCGGGGCGTGATCTTGATATAGGCAAGGTAGACCGGGCCGAATTTGCCCAGCAGAAATTCGGCTTCCTTGCGCGCCGTGGCGCGAAAGATGAAAAAACTCGCAAGGCCCAACGCCAGCGCCGCAAACATCGAGCCGTATACCAATCCGATGCCGATCGCGCCGATCGTCGAGAAGAAGTAGAGCGGGTTCTGCGTTGTCGAGAACGGTCCCGTCGAGACCAGTTCCTGGTTCTTTTTGCCGCCGACATAGAGGATGCTCCAGAGCCGCCCGACGACGCAGACGAGCACCAGGCACAAGCCGAGAAGTTCGAGCGCTTCGTGCCCGTCCGAGCCCTCCGTCAACCCAGGTTTGGTGAGAAACAGGAGCAGCACCGCCAGCACCGCCGCGGCCCGCACGAAGATCAACCGCTTGCGCTGGTCGAAGGCCCGAGAAACCGGCTTGAGGGAAGCGTAGGTCATTCTTGTTTTCCTTGGGCTTCCAAAGCGGGCGTTGGCCAGGTTTCGGAGCACTGATCACCACATTGATGGCGGATGCAAGGCCCTCGCATTTCATCAGCGTATCGCGAGGCATTCGTAAAGGTCTTTTGCGCAGCCCATGCCCATTCTTACGAATTTGTATGCCGCAGGACAGGCTGAGGTGAACTCTGCCGCCTACGGTGCGGCATGCCGGCTCGGCTCTGCTGCGCCGCGATCGAAGATCTCGGGATATCCGCCATGCTCTCGCCCAACAGACAACAACCCGCCGCGCCGACCCAGAACAGGGTTCCCGACGTCACGCTCGACTTCTGGCTTGTCAAACTGATGGCGGTCACCACAGGCGAGACCGCAGCCGACTATCTCGCCGTCAACCTTGGACTCGGGTTGACCGTCACATTGCTGGTCATGAGCGGCGTCCTGGTAGCCGCGCTTGTCGCCCAATTCGCGCAGAAACGCTACGTCCCATGGGCATACTGGCTGGCGGTGTTACTGGTCAGCGTCGTCGGCACGCTGGTGACGGACAACCTCGTCGACACTTTCGGCGTACGCCTGCAGACGACGACAATTGCCTTCTCGGTGGCGCTCGCCGCGACATTCGCGGTCTGGTACGCCAGCGAAAGGACGCTGTCGATCCACACCATCTTCACCACCAGGCGCGAGATCTTCTACTGGCTGGCGATACTCTTGACCTTCTCGCTCGGCACCGCCGCCGGCGATCTCGTCGCCGAAAGCTTTGACATGGGCTACCTCACCACGGGGCTGCTGTTCGGCGGCGTCATCGCGCTCATCACGCTCGCCTACTGGCTGCTCGATCTGGACAGCATCCTGGCCTTCTGGCTCGCCTACATCCTGACGCGGCCGCTTGGCGCCTCCTTCGGCGACCTGCTGTCGCGCTCGACCGGGCATGGCGGCCTGGGCTTCGGCACCACCTTCACCAGCCTGCTCTTCCTCGGCGGCATCATTGCCGTCGTCCTCCACATGACCCTGATGGACGACGATGCCGACAAAATCCTGCTGGAATCGGACTGAACCGAACCCCTGCGCGCTCGTGACATCCTAGGAACGGCCCCATGCCGGTGGTAGCTTGCCAATCTCGGCAACGGACCGGACCTTTCATGCGACTGCTTCTCGTCGAGGACGACCACAGGACGGCTGACTACGTCGTCAGGGGACTGACCGAGGCCGGCCATGTCTGCGACTTGCTCCGCAACGGCCATGACGGGCTTTTCGCGGCGACCAGCGGCAACTATGACGTGATTATCGCCGATCGGATGATCCCCGGTCTCGACGGCCTGTCGATGATCAAGTCCGTTCGCGCTGCCGGCGTGGGGACGCCGGCGATCTTCCTCACCTCCGTCGGCGGCGTCGACGACCGCGTCGAGGGGCTCGAGGCGGGCGGTGACGATTACCTGGTCAAGCCCTTCGCCTTTTCCGAGCTTCTCGCCCGCATCAATGCGCTTGGCCGCCGGCCGGCGGCGCAGGAGCAGAAGACCGTTCTGCGGGTTGCCGATCTGGAGATGGACCTGATCATGCGCCGCGTTATCAGGCGGGGCCAGCCGATCGACCTGCAGCCGAGGGAGTTCAGCCTGCTGGAAGTGTTGATGCGCGGCGAGGGCCGCGTCATCACCCGCACCATGCTTCTGGAGCGTGTCTGGGATTTTCATTTCGATCCCAGGACCAGCGTCGTTGAAACCCATATCAGCCGGCTACGGGCCAAGGTCGACAAACCCTTCGGAACCCAGCTCATCCATACGGTCCGCAACACCGGCTACAGCCTGCACGCGCCGTCATGACCGGAACATGGTCCCGCCTGCTGCGCAGCACGCCGTTCCGGCTTGCCTTGACCTTCGCCTTCCTGTTCGTGCTGGCCTTCGTGCTATCGGGCGCCATCGTCTACCAGATGATGAGCGCCGATCTTGCCGAGCGGCTCGACGACACAATCAAGGAGACTTACGCGGTCGTCGCCGCGACCTATGGCGACAATGATCTCAAGGCGCTGGTGGAGACCGTCGGCAGCCACTCCATGCGCAGCCTCAAGAAGGAGCAGCTATTTTCGCTGACCGACGCGGCCGGCAACCGCCTGGCCGGCAATTTCACCGCAGCGGGACTTCCCGACGGCTTCTCGATGTTCGATGCCGAAATGCCCGGCGTGCCGCCGGGCGCCGAGTACCGCGCCTATTCCGGTCCGGTCGGCGGCAACACCTTGACCGTCGCCTTCAGCCTTTCCGAGACGGAGGAGCTGGAGACGATCGTGCTGATGAGCTTCGGCTGGGGGACGCTCATCATCACCGGGCTGGCGGTCGCCGGTGGCGCCCTGCTTGCCTCGCGCGTCCAGCGCCGTCTCGACGGCATCGCCGCCACGATGGTGGACGTCTCGCACGGACGGCTGGACACCCGCATTCCGCTGACCGGCAAGGGCGACGATATCGACATCGTCTCAACCCAGGTCAACGCTGCGCTCGATCGCCTGTCGGCGCTGGTCGAAGGCATGAAACAGGTCAGCGCCAACATCGCGCACGATCTGAAGACGCCGCTCAACCGGCTGCAGATGATCCTCGACAGCGCGTCCGAAAAGAACCTGTCCGGTCAAAAAATCGCCGGTGAGCTGGCCGAGGCGCATGCCGAGAGCCTGCAGATCAACGAGACCTTCGACGCGTTGCTGCGCATCGCCCAGATCGAGGCCGGGGCGCGCCGGGCGCGGTTCAGCGATGTCGATCTGGGCGAGGTGCTGCAAACCATCGCCGAGATCTATGCCGACGTGGCCGAGGACGACGGGAAATCGCTGTCGTTGGCGCAACGGCAGGAAACGACGGACCGGATCCTCGGCGATCGCGAGCTTCTGACGCAGATGTTCGCCAATCTGGTCGAGAACGCACTGCGCCATTGTCCATCACGCACATCCATCAAACTGTCGGTGACGCGCCAGGGCGACCACGTTGTCGCCAGCGTTGCCGACAACGGTCCCGGCATTCCCGCCGACGAGCGCGAAAAAGTGTTCCAGCGGCTCTACCGGCTGGACCACAGCCGCTCGACACCCGGCAGCGGGCTGGGCCTCAGCCTCGTCAGGGCCATCGCCGATCTGCATGGCGCATCCATCGCGCTGGGCGATTGCCGGCCCGGGCTTGAGGTGGCGGTGAACTTTCCCGTGGCGACGGATTAGAGGCCGATCTCCCCCCTTGAGGGGGAGATGTCGCCGTAGGCGACAGAGGGGGTCGCCTCACGTGAAGCGCTAACCCCCATCTGTCGCAAGGAGGGTCGCATCCAGCCGACCCGACCCCCTCTGGCCTGCCGGCCATCTCCCCCGCAAGGGGGGAGATCAGCAGCTTCACCGATCGATCCGCGTCGACAGGATGATCGAAGACAAGGTCCGCTCGACCCCGTCCATGGCGCCGATCTGGTCGAGCAGCAGGTCGAGATCGCGGATCGACGGCGCGTCGACGATGACGATCATGTCGAAATTGCCGCTGACCGAATGGAGCGTCCTGACCGGTGCCAGTGCGCGCAGGCCGCGCACCACCTTGTCGGCGAGTTTGGGTGTCACGGTGAGCAGCACATGCGCCCGTACCAGCCCCTGCTCATAGTCAGGCGCCAGCCGCACACCATAGCCTGTGATGATTCCGCGTTGCTCCAGCCGTTCGAGCCGGCTCTGCACGGTCGTGCGTGACACGCCGAGCCGCCGCGCGAGCTCGGCGGTCGAGGCGCGCGCGTTCTCGCGCAGCAGCGAAAGCAGGGCCTGTTCGGCGTCACTGAGCATTTCGACGATTCCTGTCGGCAGATCGCGCAATCATGGTTTCGCTTCGAACAATTCCACGCTTCCTTTCGACGGGCAAGCTGCGATCCTCATCCATGTCGCCCAAAAGCATGCCCACGGGCCCGACCCGAGGGTGCGCAGCGGTTTGGGACAACGACATGCATTGAACAGAAAATGTGAGGGATCGGTCATGAAGAAAGTAGTTGTTGTCGGCGCCGGCAAGATAGGCTCGACCATTGCCGAGATGCTCGCCGCCACCGGGGATTATCAGGTCACGCTCGTCGACCGCTCGGCGGCGCAGCTCGCTGCTGCCGAACTGCCGGCCACGATTGCGACGCTGGAGCTCGACATCGAGGTATCCGGCACGCTGGAAGCGGCCCTCGCCGGCAAGTTCGCGGTGCTGAGCGCCGCCCCCTTCCATTTGACCACGCGCATCGCCGAGGCGGCGGCCAGTGCCGGCGTGCACTATCTCGATCTTACAGAGGACGTCGTCTCGACCCGCCGGGTCAAGGAACTGGCGCGCTCGGGCAAGAGCGCCTTCATCCCGCAATGCGGCCTGGCGCCGGGCTTCATCTCGATCGTCGCCAACGACCTCGCCAGCCGCTTCGACACGCTGGAAAGCGTGCGCATGCGCGTCGGTGCCCTGCCGCAATACCCGTCCAACGCGCTGAACTACAATCTGACCTGGAGCACCGACGGCGTCATCAACGAATATTGCGAACCCTGCGAGGCGATCGTCGAGGGCGAGCTGGTCGAAGTGCCGCCGCTGGAGGAGCGCGAGGAATTCTCGCTCGACGGGGTCACCTACGAGGCCTTCAACACCTCTGGTGGGCTGGGCACGCTGGCCGAGACGCTGAAAGGCAAGGTGCGCACGCTGAACTACCGCACCATCCGCTACCCCGGCCATGCCGCGATCATGAAGGCGCTGCTCAACGACCTTGGCCTGCGCCACCGCCGCGACGTGCTGAAGGACATTTTCGAAAGCGCCCTGCCGGCGACGCTGCAGGACGTGGTAATCGTCTTCGTCACCGTCTCCGGTCGCAAGAATGGCCGCCTGCTGCAAGAGACCTACGCCAACAAGATCTACTCCCAGCGGGTTGGCCAGGTGGTGCGCAGCGCCATCCAGATCACCACCGCGTCCGGCATCTGCGCCGTGCTCGACATGCTGGCCGACGGCAGCCTGCCGGCGACCGGCTTCGTCAAGCAGGAAGACATCGCGCTCGACACCTTCCTCGCCAACCGCTTCGGCCGCGCCTATGCCCAACACGAGATGGCGAGCCGTCTGGCAAGCTGAGCGCCTAATCTCCCCCCTTGAGGGGGAGATGTCGCCGAAGGCGACAGAGGGGGGTCGCCGCGCGTCAAGCGCCAACCTCCATCTGTCGCAAGGCAAGGAGGGTCGCATCCAGTCGAACCGACCCCCCTCTGGCCTGCCGGCCATCTCCCCCTCAAGGGGGGAGATCACACCGCCTCAAATATGCAGCGCGTGCCCCAGCGCCTTGAGCGCGGCTTCCTGGAAGCCTTCGCCTTGCGTCGGATGGGCATGGATGGTGCCGGCGATGTCCTCCAGCCTTGCGCCCATTTCGAGCGCCAGCCCGAACGCCGCCGACAGTTCCGACGCGCCTTGCCCGACCGCCTGGATGCCGAGCACCAGATGGTTGTCCGCCCGCGCCACGACGCGAACGAAGCCGTCCTCGCCGAGCTTCGTCATCGCGCGGCCATTGGCGGCGAACGGGAACATGCCGATCTTGAACTCGCCGCCGAGCGCCTTGGCCTCTTCCGGCGACAGGCCTGCCGTCACCAGCTCGGGATCGGTGAAGCAGACAGCGGGAATGGAGCGCTTGTCCCAGCTGCGTTTGCGGCCGGCAACGATCTCGGCGACCATTTCGCCCTGCGCCATCGCCCGGTGCGCCAGCATCGGCTCGCCGGTGACGTCGCCGATGGCAAAGATGCCGCGCATCGAGGTGCGACACTGGTCGTCGATGCGGATGAATTTGCCCGCCAAGTCGAGGTCTATCTGCTCGAGCCCCCAGCCTTCAGTCACCGGCTTGCGGCCAACCGTCACCAGGATTTTGTCGGCGGCGACCTTGGTGCTCTTGCCGTCGGATGTCTCGACCAGCAGCGCGCCACCCTTGGTTCCCTTCGCCTTGACGCCCGTCATCACCTCGATGCCGAGCGCGGAGAGCCGCTTGACCACAGGCCGGGTGAGTTCGGCGTCATACTGCGCCAGCACCCGTGGCAAGGCCTCGACCACGGTCACTTTGGCGCCCATCTTGGCGAAGGCGATGCCGAGTTCCAGTCCGATATAGCCGCCACCGACGACCGCGAGTTTTTTCGGCATTTCGCTTAGCGCCAGAGCCTCCGTGGAGGAGATCACCGGCCCGCCAAAGGGCAGGAACGGCAGTTCGACCGGGGCCGAGCCGGTGGCGATGACGATCGCCTCGGCGCGGATCACTTGGCTACCGGTCTCGGTCTCGACCGCAACGGTCTTGCCGTCACGAAAAGTCGCCCAGCCGTGCACGGTCTTCACGCCGGCCCTCTTGAGCAGGCCGGCGACGCCGCTGTTGAGCCGGCTGACGATGCCGTCCTTCCAGGCGATTGTTTTGGCAAGGTCCAGCGTCGGCGCGGTGACCGAGATGCCGAGCGGGCTCTCGCCGCCGGCCATGTGCAAGACCTTCTCGAACTCTTCCGCGGCATGGATCAGCGCCTTGGACGGGATGCAGCCGACATTGAGGCAGGTGCCGCCCGGCTTGCCGGCTTCCACGATCACCGTGTCGACGCCGAGCTGGCCGGCACGGATGGCGCAGACATAGCCGCCCGGACCGGCGCCGATGACGAGCAGCTTGCAGGAGATTTCTTTCATGATGGCATCCTAACTATTTGTCGCGCCTGCTCGAAAAGAGCGCTCTGCAGCGATCCTTCGCGCCCCCCTTGAAGCCCGTAATCTCCCCCCTCGAGGGGGAGATGTCGCCGAAGGCGACAGAGGGGGTCGCCGGGGCGTAGAGCGCCAGCCTGCATCTGTCGCGCAAGGCGGTCGCGTCCAGTCGTACCGACCCCCTCTGGCCTGCCGGCCATCTCCCCCTCGAGGGCAGGGGAATCGCATATGAGTAAGAGTAAGTCTTGCGTTGAGTGGAAAGGTTGATTCTTTAGGGGCCTTCTCTTTGAAGAG
>NZ_JAMYOR010000088.1:0-20558 GCF_040319965.1 Mesorhizobium sp. M0830
ATCCTCGGCGAGGTCACGTCAACCGAATGCCGAAATTACTTCACCGAGGCTGGCTATGCCCAACCTAAATTCATCCCGCTCTAGGCGTCTGCCTCGCGCCATATCCGGACCTTGCCGGTGATGCCGTGAATGTTAAGTCTCGGCTCCGATGCGGACGTTCCGCCGGAGTTCGAAGACTGAGAGCGACCGTTCTGCCAATGAGTGGCGTCCCACATCCCACTCCTTGCGTCCATTGGGAGGGGTCGTTGTGGACCAAGCCCTACTGCCCGGGCTTGTGACAAAGCCGATCCAGCGCGTCTCGAAGTGCAGTGGCGGCATCGCCACGCTCGTCAGGGGACATCAGCTCCGGTTCAAGTTCCAGCCTGAAGTGCGGCAGCTCGGTTCGAACAGCACAACGAGCGGCCGCCAGATTGTCCTTCAGATCGATGACGCGGTAGGTGGCGACGGGATAGGCGATCCCCTTGACCTGGACGTGCCCCAACTCCTCACAGTCGATTGAGTCCTTCACTTGCGCAAACGTCTCGTAGGAAATGAGGATGGCCCCCGGCGGCGCCTCCTGCTCCAGGCGCGAGGCGAGATTCACGGCGCCGCCGATTATCGTGTAGTCCATCCGGTCCTCGCTGCCGAAGTTACCGACGGTGCAGTAGTCGGTATGGATGCCGATGCGACAGCGCAGCGGTGTTTCGATCCCCATGTCCCGCCAGACTTCGGCAAGCTCGATAATCCGCTTTTGCATTGCAAGTGCCATCTGCGCGCAAGCCAGCGCGTCCTCCTTGACGCCGCGAGTCTCGGGATCGCCGAAAAACATCAGGATCGCGTCGCCGACATATTTGTCGATTGTCGCGCCGTGATCCGAAGCAATTTTCGACATTTCCGTCAGATAGTGATTGAGGAGTTGGGTGAGATCCTCGGATTCCATTTTGTCAGTGGTCTCGGTAAAGCCGGCGATATCGGAGAAGCAGATTGTCAGTTTCTTCCGCTGGCTGGCGATCCTGACCTCCTGGCGGCCGGTGAATATCGAGCGATACACTTGGGGCGCCAGGTACTTCGCCAGCTTGCTGGAAAGCGCCTCCAGAACCACGGATTTCTCGGCGAGGTTCTCCTCCCTTTGCTTCAGCTCAGTGATGTCCGAATAGACGGCGACCGTGCCGCCGGCGCTGATCCGCCGCTCGCTGATCATGACCCATCGCCCGTCGCCTCGCCGCTGCACCCAAGGTTCGCCAGGGTTGCGGTGCCGCGAGAGGCGCTCGGCGACCCACTCCTCGACCCGCCCCTCGGCGTCCCTGATGTAGCCGCGCTCAGCGGACCGGCGAATGATTTGCTCGAATGTCGTGCCGGGCGTCAGTTCGGTCTCCAGACCGGTGTAGAGCAATTCGCGGTAGCGGCTGTTGCTGAGGACGAGCCGGTCCTCCCAGTCGTACAGAGCGAATCCTTCGGAGATGCTTTCGATGGCATCGATGAGCCGCTGACGAGCTTCCGCAACGTCGCGCAGATTCTTTTCCTCGATCTCGACAGCAGTATCCCGGAAGAGTCTCAGCGCTTCGGCCATGCGCCCGATTTCGTCGCTGCCAGCTGCGGGCAGCGGCGCACGAAGGTTGCCCCCCGCAATCGCGAGCATGCCCTGGCTCACGGCCCCCAGTCGGGCAAGGAGGCTGCGGTCGACATAGAGCCAGACAACCAGAACCGAACTCAGGAGGCTGAGGAAGGCGGAGCCGAGCACAACCGCGGTGCCGTAGCGCTGGACGAGCGCGGCTTCGCGACCGGACGCAGCGATCTCCTGGTCTGCCGTGGCGACCAGGCGATCGACGCCAGCGGTGAGATTGCGCGACAGTCGATTGTTCTCGGCCAGAAGCCTTTCGCCCTGTGCCAGGACAGCAAACTCGTCCTCCCGCGCCTTGGGGATGCTGTCCTCGCCGTCGGTCAAACCCTTGAATTCGTCGACACGCTGCCGGAAGCGGATCCGCAGCTTTTCGTCGATCTCCGTGGCAACCTTTTCAAGAGCAGTGAGCGAACGGCGTAGCGGAAAAAGGATCAACGCCAGGTCGCCCGGCGTCGGCGCGTTCGCGACCTTCACCAGCGCGTCGTTGACCGCCGAGATCTCCAGCTGCGCCTTCTGCTGGGGGATGTAGGCCGCAATCGCCTGGACCAGGTCGGCCATCGCCGCTGCGCGTCGATCAGGCGACAGCGACGTGTCGGCCGCGACCGCCCGCCATTGCGGGAGCCTGGAATCCATCACTAGGATGCCGGTGGCGACAAGGCGCTGGCTGCCGGTCGTCGTCGCGGCGAGGCGGTTCAGGAGTTCCTCCTTACGGGCTACCACGTCGAGCCGGGCGACAACAAGAGAGTCGAGCTCCTTCAGGTTGCGCCTCAGAACAATCGCGGCTTCCTCGATCTCGGCCAAAGGCACTGTGCCCGACGTGGCATCCCGGAGGTCCGTGCGCAGGGCCTCGAGGCGGGACATCTCGAGCGCGACGGCAGCCAAGACCTCGCTGTGCTGAGCCCTGCTTGTCGCTGCCAGCACCGATGGCGCGGCAGCAGCGACCCGTTCGGCCTGGCGCGACAGCTGGAGGGAGGCGAGCGCCGACGGCACTCGATCCGTGGTAATTCGGTCGACGACGTCGCCAACCTGGAGGAAGGCATAAAGCGCCGCAGCGGTTGCTAGCACCGCAAGGGCGCTGATCCCGAAAAAGGCGAGCAACAGCCGGCCGCGTATGCCGAGGCGTTCAAGCATCTCGGCGAGTCGGAACAGTCCGGCCACACTGGTCTTCATCAGACTAGACGTCTCAGCCGGCGCGCCGGCGATCAGCGAATCCTATTCAACCGGCACGTACTCTCCGCCGCGCCAGACGTACCAAACCCAGCTCTGCTTCGTGAGGTCGCCCTTGTCGTCGAAATCGACCCGGCCGATGACGGTGTCGAATTCCTGTTCGTGCAGTGCCGCAATGACGGCCTTCGGCTCCAGCGAACCTGCCTTCGAGACGGCCTGGGCCCAGACCTGGACCGCGCAGTAGCTCAACAGCGTGTAGCCCGCGGGTTCGAAGTTCTCCGCACGGAACTGCTCAACGACCGCGGCCGCTTCGGAGCTTCGCCTCGGGTCCGCCGGGAACGTGAAGAGGGTCCCCTCCGCCGCGGGGCCGGCGATCAGGGCAAATTCCTCGGTCGCCAAAGCATCTCCGGATATGAGCTGAAGCGTATAGCCACTGTCGTGTGCAGCGCGAGCAATCAGCGCAACCTCGGCATGATACCCACCCACATACAAGGCCGAGACGCCGGCGGTCTGCAACGCAGCGACCTCGGCCGAATAGTCGTCCTTCCCGGGAATGTATGCGTCGTAAACGGCCTCAGTCACGCCCCGCTTGTTCAGCTGCTTCCTGGTCTCGTCGGCGAGACCCTTCCCATAGGTCGAGTTGTCGTGGAGGATCGCAATCTTCTTGTTGCCCCAGCGATCGGCAAGGTAGTTGCCGGCGATGAAACCTTGCGCGTCGTCGCGGCCAATGGTGCGAAAGACATTGGCACGGCCCTGTTCGGTCAGCTGCGGATTGGTCGAGCCTGGGGATATCTCAACGACGCCCGCCTCCTCGTACACTTTTGATGCGGGGATCGAGGCCCCGGAGCAATAATGCCCGACGACGAGCACGACCCCGTCAGCCACCAGCTTCTTGGCGGCCGCCACAGCTTGCTCGGGATCGCAAAAGTCGTCGACCGAGATGAGCCTCACCTTCTGGCCGAGCACGCCGCCCGCCGTGTTGACGTCGGCCACTGCCATCTCCGCGCCGCGCTGTCCCTGCTCGCCGATCCAAGCGAGCCGTCCCGTCATCGCAGCCGAGACGCCGATCAGCACCTCCGCCCGCGCGGAGCTGAACACGGCCGCGAGAACTAAGATCGCTATGGCGATGATGCGGTGCATGTGTGCACCCCCTTAGCTGTAGCTTACGCCAATCCCGTCAGAGCCGACAGCCCCTTCGGCAAGCGCGACTGTCTCCGGCTGCTATTGCAGCGCACATCTAATTTGGCGAAGCAATCATACACTGGAATGGCGTGTCGTAACTTCGTTCGCTGAGGTCGGAATCGCGCGCCAAATCCGGATGTTACCACTGACCGGAGTGAGCGTCGTGATTGGGTCAACTTGCGTCGTCCAGGCTCTCGGCGTCAAATGGCCGAGAGGGCCGGGACTCGATCGTTCAGAATGATTGGGTTTTGACCCTAGGCCGCGGACTCTATTTTCGTTTTCTTATTTGACCATGATCTTTTCCGAAGCCGAGGTCGGCGAAGCAAAAAATCGGTATCCACTTTTCGCTGATGCGACCCTTCGGTTCGGAGACCGGAGCTACTCAGCCGCTACCCCCTTCACTTCCAGATAGCTCTCCATCGAATCGTCCAGCGCGTGCAGCCAGGGCGTATGGTGCAGCGGCGCCATGGTGCCGGTCATCAGCGAGCGGTAGGCGTGGTCGCGGAAGCTCATAATGTCTTCGCCCTTGTGGTGCTCCCACTCCATGAAGGTCTGGTTGACCGCCTCGACATCGAAACCGGGATAGTCGGTCTGATCCATCAATTCCTTGGTGTAGTCGCCCTGGAACCAGATCATCTGCTCGGCGTCTTCGAGCGTTTCCTCACGCGCCCGCCACTTCGCGCCGTGCGCGGCCATCGCCTCGGCCGACGGCAGTTTGATGCGGCCCATGATAACGTCGCGGGCGAACCAGGCCTGCGCGTCGAACATGTTGAAGGTGTAGAACTGGTCCTGCATGCCGATATAGGAGAGCTGCGGGTTCTTCTCCCAGACGACGCCTTCATAGAGATCGAGCGGCCACATGCGATTGGCGGTCTTGAGCTTCAAATCGTCGGTCAGGAACGGGAAGGAATGCAGGTAGCCGGTGCACAGGATGATGGCATCGACATCCCTGGTGGTGCCGTCCTTGAAATGCGCCGTCTTGCCGACAACCCTCTGCAGCAGCGGCACCTCTTTCCAATTCTCCGGCCATTTGAAGCCCATCGGCTTCGAGCGGTAGCTGGAGGTGATCGATTTGGCGCCGTACTTGTAACATTGCGAACCGATGTCCTCAGCCGAATAGGAGCGGCCGATGATCAGGATGTCCTTGCCCTTGAACTCCATCGCGTCGCGGAAATCATGGCTGTGCAGGATGCGGCCGTTGAAGGTGGAGAAACCCTCGAAATAGGGCACGTTGGGCACCGAGAAATGCCCGGAAGCGACGACGACATTGTCGAACTCTTCCGAATAGGTGACGTCATTGGTGCGGTCATGCGCGGTGACGGTGAACTTCTTCGTCTCGTCCGAAAACGTCACCATGCGCACCGGGCTGTTGAAGCGCACCCATTTGCGCAGGCCCGACTTCTCGACACGGCCCTTGATGTAATCCCACAGCACGGCGCGCGGCGGATAGGAGCCGATCGGCCGGCCAAAGTGCTCCTCGAAAGTGTAGTCGGCGAATTCCAGGCATTCCTTCGGGCCGTTGGACCATAGGTAGCGGTACATCGAGCCATGCACAGGATCGCCGTGCTCGTCGAGGCCGGTGCGCCAGGTGTAATTCCATAGGCCGCCCCAGTCCGACTGCTTTTCGAAGCAGACGATCTCGGGGATGTCGGCGCCCTTGTCGGCCGCCGACTTGAAGGCCCTGAGCTGTGCCAGGCCGGATGGACCGGCTCCGATGACGGCAACGCGACTTTTCATGGCAGGCCTCCCGATCTGATTTCGGCTTTTGTCTTGACGCAATCCCCAAGGGAAAGCGCAACCGGCTTTTCCCGGGAAAACCGCTTTACGCTCTTGGTGGAATTGCTCTTACGAAACAAATTTCACTCACAGGACAATAATTGGCCCTTTCGTGCTGTCAACCGGCCGGTGCTGAAACAAGGTTGCACCGTGATGGATTTCCGGAAAAAACTGGTGCGGCCAAACGCGGGATCACGCGCATGCGCCTTCAGGCGACTTGCCGTCGCAGTTGCGCTGCTGTATCGGCAGCTGACATGTTCACCTAGAGTGAAATAAATCCCAGGAGTGCCGGGGCGACATGGCGAAGACAGTTTCCGATTCCAAGGCTGGTCCAGTGGCCGTGAAGGCCAAGCCGCTGCCAAAGGTCTCGGCCGACGGGAAAACCATCCGCGCGCCGCTGACGCAGAACCCGCACGCCATTCGCGACACCCGCGAAAAAGTGCTGGAGGTCGCGATCGGCCGCGAGGTGCGCGCCTTCCGCAAGAAGCTCGGCATCACCGTCGCAGACCTCGCGGTCGCCACCGACATTTCGCTGGGCATGCTGTCGAAAATCGAGAACGGCATCACCTCGCCGTCGCTGACCACTTTGCAGGCACTGTCGCGGGCGCTGGGCGTTCCGGTGACCGCCTTCTTCCGCCGCTTCGAGGAAGAGCGCAGTGCCGTCTTCGTCAAGGCGGGCGAGGGCCTCGATGTCGAGCGCCGCGGTACGCGAGCCGGCCACCAGTACAATCTGCTCGGTCATATCGGTTCCAACACCAGCGGCGTCGTCGTCGAACCCTATCTGATCACGCTGACGGAGGATTCGGATGTGTTCCCGACCTTCCAGCACGAAGGCATGGAGTTCCTCTACATGCTCGAGGGCGAGGTCGTTTACCGGCACGGCAGCAACCTCTACCCGATGAAGCCCGGCGACAGCCTGTTCTTCGACGCGGATGCGCCGCACGGGCCGGAGCAGCTGACCAAATTGCCGATGCGCTATCTCTCGATCATCTGCTATCCGCAGAGTGCGGGCTAGGTTAGCCGATCTCCCCCCTCGTGGGGGAGATGTCCGGCAGGACAGAGGGGGGCGCTGTCCCGCCAACTTATCAATCATCACAGCTGCAACCTCGGGGTTGTTGGTGATCTTCGCCGAGGGTGGGTAAGGTTTGCGTTCCTTCGCGCCCCCCTCTGCCCTGCCGGGCATCTCCCACACGAGGGGGGAGATCGGCAGATTTGCGGGCGGCAGCTTCAATCCGGGCCGAACCCCGGCGACGTCGCACTCCCATCATCCAGCTTCGACAACCACTCGACCAACGCCGGGCGGTATCGCGTCAAGCCTTTGTAGTTGGCAAGCTCGTCAGGAAGATCGCGGATGACGCGGTGCAGGCGCCGTGCCCATTTCGGCTGCGTCACCAGTTCGTCCATCTTGATCAGGTAGCAGCGGATCGGAAAGACGATGCCGTTCGAGCGCGGCAGGCGCCAGAAGCTCTGCAGTTCGACGCGCAGATGCACCTTGTCGCCGACATTTTCGGGCGTCACCGTCGTCCGGTCCGGACCCCACTTGTGATAGTTCTCAGGGCTTGTATCGAGGCGTGGATTGATGGTCATCGTCCAGTTCAGGCGCCGCGCCGGCTTGCCTTGCTGGATGTTGGTGAGGAATTTCAGCGCCCTGACGAAAATCCCCTTCTCATGCGCCAGCGGCACCGGCGCGTGCCATTCGAAGAAATTCATGCCGATGTCGAAATCGAGCGACCAGTCGGCCTGGGTGGTGACCATGCCGGCATCCATCCACAGATTGCCGTCGCGCTGGTCGAGGATACAGAAATCGCCCTGGCTCTGCCGGGTGATGTACTCCATCGGTCCGTAAGGCAGCGTCGAGGTGTCGCCGAAAGTGAAGGTGTCGTCGATGCCGAGCGGCCGGTTGATCCAGCGCCAGCGGTCGCCGTCACGGGTCAGCGTGAAGTGCTCGGGATAGCCAAGTGCCTGCTGCTCCATCAAAAGCTCGAGTAGGTCCCAGCCGGCCAGCGTCATGTGCGGCAGCGACTGGCAGCGCAGCGGATCCTCGGCCAACACCAAGGCACGGTCCTGCATCTCGGCGACATAGTGCTCGTCGACGTCGATCAGGTTTTCCAGCACGCTGCCCTTCGGCCCGACGACATGCGGCTCGATGTTGACCGCATACATGTAGGCGTCTTCGTGGAACGGGAACGGAAACCGCCTTATGTGCTCCGGGCTGTTCCTGAAGGTGAAATCGTCGCGGAACGTTTCCTTGCGAAAGGTGATGCCCATGATTTTCTCCTAGCGCTCCAGGACCAGCGACCGGCCCTCGAAGCGCGACACGCACGGCATGATCTTCTTGCCTGAACGGTGCTCTTCCTCGCCCAGCCAGTGGTCGTTGTGGATGAACCTGCCGTCCGAAGAGATGACGTTGGTTTCGCACTGGCCGCAGACGCCGCCGCGGCAGAGATAGGGCGGATCGACGCCGGCCGCCTCGATCGCCTCGAGAAGGCTCTGCTGCTCGTCGACACGGATCGTCTTGGCGCTGACGGCAAGCGTCACGTCGAACGGCAGCCCGGGCTGGGGGGCCGCGAAATGCTCGAAATGCACGGTCTCCGGCGGCCAGCCGAGGCTTGCCGCGCGGTCACGCACCCAATTGATCATGCCGGCCGGGCCGCAGACATAGAGATGCGTGCCGAGCGGCTGCGTCGACAGCAAGCGGTCGAGCTCGATGCGTTCCTCGCGATCGTCGTGATAGAGCCTGATGCGACGGCCGTAGCGCTCGCGCAGCACATCGGCATAGGTGCCGAGCGATGCGGTGCGGCAGGTGTAGTGCAGTTCGAAATTGCCGCCTTCGGCCGCCAGTTGCGCGGTCTGCGCCATGAACGGCGTGATGCCGATGCCGCCGGCCAGCATCAGGTGCTTCTTGGCGCGCAGGTCGAGCGAGAACAGATTGACGGGATAGCTGACCACCATCTCCATGCCGGGCTTGACGCTCCGGTGCATGAACAGCGAGCCACCGCGGCCGACATCATCACGGCGCACCGAGATCGTATATTCGCGCGTGTCGAGCGGCGAGCCCATCAGTGAATAAGGATTGAGCCTGGTGCGCTCGCCATCGCGCATCTCGACCACGACATGGGCGCCGCCGGAAAAGGTCGGCAAAAGCTCGCCGTCGCGGCGACGGAAATGGAAGCGGGTGACCAGGTCGTTGACCGGTACGACATCGCTGACCACGACATCGAGTTTTGTTGTTCCGGTGCTCATCGAAAAATCTCCTCCATCGGAGGAATCTCCGAGCGATCTTCCGCATTGATGCAGACGCCTTGGAAGGCGGCGATGCGCCTGGAATAGTGGTCGCGCACCAGGAGAAGCAGCCCGCAATGCGCGCAGGTCGCCGGCTGCGTCGTCACATTCTCGGTGATGCCCTTGCAGTGCACGCACTGCATGCGCCGCGCCCGCGAGCCGCGGTGCTCGGTCTGGATCGAGGTGTGGTCGATGCCGGCTTCAAGCGCCAGCTGCATCGCCTGGCCGATCAGGCCTTCGGTGCCGGCGAGATAGAGGCGCAGGCCCATATGCGCGTTGGCGAGTGTCTGCCTGAGCCGTGGCAGCAGGCTGGCGAAGGACGGAGCCTGATGAAACTGTGCCGGTTTCAGCGATTCGAGCGCGGCGATGTGTTTACCGTCAGAGCCAGGAATAAAGACGATTTCGGCCCCGTCGAAGAACCCGGCCGGCGCGCTGCCGGCCATGTCCCTTATCGCCAGCGCCCCTTCCGCATCCGCGATAAATAGATGATGCTTGCCCGGTTGCGGACCCAAGGTTCCGTAAACCGGCCGGCTGATGATGCTTTTGACTGCCATCTAACTCTTCGTGCCTCGAACCCCTCGCCGTTGACTATGCCTCAACCTTTCGCCGTGCGCTTGGCCTTCTTGGGATCATCGAAGGGAAGCGGCTGCGCAGTCGCCTTGATGGCACCGCTCTTGTTGCGGATTTCGAGCCTGGTGTCCTTGACCGCGCAATCGACGTCGAGCCGGGCGATGCCCATCGATTTCTCGACCAGCGGCGAATACATGGCGCAGGTCACCAAGCCGACCTTCTTTCCGTCGCGATAGACCGGCGCGCCTTCATCGGCGGGCTCCTTGCCGTCAAGCAGAACGCCATAGATCTTGAAGCGCTCCTTGCCCTTCAGGCGGTAGTGCTCCTCGGCGCCGCGAAAGCCCGTCTTGCCAGGGCTGACGGTGAAATCGAGGCCGAGTTCCCACAGTGTGTCGCCGGGGCCTTCATTGTCGAACGGATACTTTTGGGAATTGTCGTAAGGATAAAAGAGCAGGTAACTTTCGACGCGCAGCATGTCGAGCGTGGTGAAGCGGCATGGAATGATGCCGGCGCTCTTGCCTTCGTCGAGGATCCTGTCCCAGATCGTGCCGGCATCCTGGCCGCGGCAGAAGATCTCGTAGCCGCGCTCGCCGGTATAACCGGTGCGCGAGATCATCACCGGAAAGCCGAACAGCTGCGTCTGCATGTGGTGGAAATAGTTGAGATCGCGGATGCCCGGCACATGCTTGGCCAGATAGTCGACAGCGGTCGGGCCCTGCAGCGACAGATCGTGCAGATTGTCGTCGAAGCGCAGCGAGACGTCGCGTCCCACCGAAGCACGTTGCAATTCCTCATGGCCGGTGCCCGATCCGTGCACGACCATCCAGGCATTGGGGCCGGTGCGGTAGAGGATGCAGTCGTCGGTGAATTTTCCCGCCTCGTTCAGCATGCAGGCATAGGCCGACTTGCCGGGATAGATCTTTTCGACATCGCGCGTCGTCGCCAGGTCGATCAGGTGCGAGGCATGCGGCCCGGTGATGTGGACCTTCTTGAGGCCGGAGACGTCCATCAGGCCAGCCTTGGTGCGGATGGCGATATACTCCTCGTCGGCATCCTTGTCGTAGCTCCAGGCGGTTCCCATGCCGCTCCAGTCTTCGAGCTTCGAACCGAGCGCGCGATGGCGATCCGCCAGGGCCGAAAATCTCCAGGATGCCGTCATCCGCACGTCCTCCGCTTCGAAAAATCTTTTGCCGTTCCCCGCTCCCTGCGCAGCGGCGGGAGCTTTGGCCGAATATTGACCGCAAACGTCAGGTCGCCGCAATACCCATAAGCAATTAATTTCATTGTGAGGCAAAATCCGTCGCGCGAAGCAAACGGTTAACCCGGCGTAAATCGCGCTTGACAATTGCGGGATTCGGACGGAATTTATGAAAAAAATTTCACTCTCTTGAAAGAGGGCAGCGGGCGGCCAATTCGGGGTCGAACGTTGGGAAAAGGGGAAAACCGATGTCAGACATGCACCAGCGCATCGAAGCGCTGTACCGTTCCGACGTGCGCGGGTCCGCGCTCCTGATCGTGTGCCTGTGGGCGACGATCCTCTTCGTCCTCTTCATGACGTGGCCGTACGTCCCGAACACGGGGATCAAGGCGGTCGTCGCCGCCGCCGCCGCTGCCGTGCTGATCTTCAACACGGCCGCCATCCTGGCGATGGTCAAGCACTACAAGGAAGACAAGGAATTCATCTACGGGCTCGATATCAAGAACGCCGACGCGTTCCGCAACCGCAAGTCCTGAGGGGTAGAAGAGATGCCGCGCTACACGCCACCGGAGCAGAGCAAGGCCGGGCAGGTTTTCGACATCGCCGTCGTCGTGGTCGCCATTTTCGTGGCACTGTGGCTGCCGCTCAAGCTGGGCCTTGCCGGTGCGGCAAAATCGATCGACGCGCTCGACGCCAAGACGTGGGAAGCGCTTGGCCAGAACCCGACCATGGCCTCGATCTGGGAAAAGCTCGGCTACACGCCCGAGACGGCGCACGACATCATCCAGAACCGCTTCCACTATGTCATTGACTGGCCGACGCTGATCATCATGGCCGCGGTGCTGATCGGCTATTTCGTCTTCCTGTTTCGCGCGTCCGACCGCGAATATCGCGACGTCATCAACGAAAAATTCGACGACAAGTAAAAGCTTCGACGACAAAATTGGGGCACGCACCATGTGGACGGTACTCTCTTACGCATGCTGGGGCATCTCGATCGTGCTTGCCCTGTGGATGCTCTACGACTGGTTCAAGGTCGACACGACCTTCTCCGAAGAGGTGCTGACCTCGTCGCGCGAAGGTGAACTGGAAGCCGTTTCCGAAAAACACCGGATCTGAGTGGGGATTGAACAATGACGGTTATACTTGAACCGGCAATCCACGGAGACAGGGTTTCCCTGCTGCGCGTGCTTGGCCCGGCCCATGTCTGGGCGCTTGGCGTCGGCATCGTTCTCGTCGGCGAATTCACAGGCTGGAATTTTGCCGCCGACAAGGGCGGCGCGCTGGCCGCGCTGATCGTCTGCTGGGTTGTCGGATTGCTCTACACCTCGGTCGCGATGATAGATTCCGAGGTGACATCGACCGTCGCCGCCGCCGGCGGCCAATATGCGCAGGCCAAGCACATCGTCGGACCGCTGATGGCGTTCAATGTCGCGCTGTTCCTGGTCTTTGCCTACACCATGCTCGAAGTGTCCGACGCCATCCTGCTTGGCGACACCATCGTCGCCAAGGCGGGGGTCGAAGGCCTGACCCACAATTCCTTCATCGCCGCGACCATCGTCGTGCTGGCATGGCTGAACTATCGTGGCGTGCTGATGACGCTCAACGTCAACTTCGTCATCACCGCAATCGCCTATATCTCGATCGTCATCCTGTTCTTCTCGGTCAGCCCGTGGACGCAAGGCGCCGTGCTGAAGCTCAACGAACTGGTTACCCCCGGCAACGCCCTGCCCTATGGCTGGATCGGCGTCATCGCCGCCTTCCAGTTCGGAATCTGGTATTATCTCGGCATCGAGGGCACCACGCAGGCCGCCGAAGAAGTGCGCTCGCCGGCCCGCTCGCTGCCTTACGGCACTATGGCCGGCATGATCACGCTTTTGATCGCCGCCGCCATGACCTGGTATGTCTGCGCCTCGATGATGCCCTGGGAATATCTGGGCATCACCTATTATCCGCTGTGGGACGCGGGCAAGCTGACCGGCAGTCCGCTGCTCGAGAACCTGCTGTTCGTCGCCACGCTGCTTGCCGCGCTGGCTTCGGCCAATGGCTGCATCAACGACGCCGCGCGCGCCTGGTTCTCGCTCGGCCGTGACCGCTATCTGCCGACCTGGTTCTCGGCCGTGCATCCGAAATATCGCACGCCCTACCGCTCGATCCTGTTCCTGCTGCCGATCGCGCTGGCCTTCGCCTTCATCGCCGACCTCAATCAGGCGATCACCTTCTCGATCCTGTCAGGCGTGCTGCAATACACGTTCATGAGCATCAACATCGTCATGTTCCGCAAGAAGTGGCCGCTGGGCTCCATACGCCGCGGCTACACGCACCCGTTCCATCCGATCCCGGCCGTCGTTCTGTTTTGCCTGTGCGTGGTGACTTTCTTCGCCATTTTCCTCGGCTTCGGTTCGCAGCTGATCGCCATGGTCGCCTTCTACTTCCTGATCTCGCTGTGGTTCCATTTCTACCGGTACAGATTCGTGCGGCGCGGCGACCAGTTCACCATGCCGTGGCCGAAGCCGCAGGGGTATTGATGGGAGTAGGCCCGTCCGGACTCCGGGCGGGCCTGGCATGAGAAAATGTCCGAGGTGACATCAGCACTGCTTGCCGGGGCCATTGTCCTGGCTCTCGTCCTCCACCTTGCCTGGCTGGCGCGCATCGGCCGCAACAGGGCCTCGGCTGCGCTCGCCGTCGAGCAGGGCCGCGTCCGCACAATCATCGCCGACGCAGCCATTGTCTCGGAGGGCACCGCCGGCGTCATCACCTGGCAAGGATCATGGAGAGGCCGGCGCGTGCAGGTACGCACCATCGTCGATACGCTGGCGACGCGGAAACTGCCGGCGCGCTGGCTCAGTGTTTCGGTCACCGAAGCGGTCGCCGTGCCAGCTACCTTCGACATGATGATGCGGCCGGGCTCGCCGACGACCTTCTCCAATTTCGATCACCTTGAGCATACTCTGCCGAAGGCCCCGGGATTTCCTGCCGAGGCGGTGCTGCGCACCGACCGCAGGGCGGCGCGCTTTCCCCAGGGCCTCATCGCCAGCCATATCGAGATCTTTGCCGAGGGGCGCGCCAAGGAACTGCTGATCACCCCGAACGGAGTGCGTATCGTCTGGCTGCTGGCCGAGGCCGAACGGGCACGCTACGGCGTTTTCCGGCAAGCCGAATTTGGCGGCACCACACTCGATCCAGCATTGATCGAAAGATTGCTGGTATCGGTATCGGCGCTGCGCGACGCCATCAACAAAACCGAACGGCAGGCCGCATGACCAGTTCCACCCCCTCACCAATCAATCCCTATCTGGTTCTCGGCGCCGCAATCGTGCTGCCGGCAAGCGGACATGTCATTCTCGGCGTGCCGGTGCGCGGCCTGCAGTTCCTCTTCTTCATGGTGATTCTGGCATGGGTCACGGCCAAGATCGCGCCGCCTGATGCCAGCTTCGTCGGCCGCCATGCCGGCGGCTTCCTGATCTATGCCCTGTCGATCCTCGACGCCTACAAGATCGCCCGCATCCGCACCGCCAAATGGGTTCACAATGCGCGGACGGGCAGCGACAATTCGCATGGCGGCATTACGCCACACACGTAACCAGAGGAAAATTTTTTTCATATCATTGAATTTCGTCAACGCATTCGATACACCATCTTATAGCTACAAACGTTGGGAGGCTGACATGTGTGGAATTGTCGGACTGTTTTTGAAGGACAAGGCGCTGGAACCCCACCTTGGGGCGATGCTGTCGCAGATGCTGATCTCGCTCAGCGATCGCGGTCCCGACAGCGCCGGCATCGCCATCTATGGCGCGCCTTCCAAGAATGAGGCCAAGATCACCATCCAGTCAGCCAAGCCGGAGCGCGATTTCCGCGGCCTCGAGGCGGAACTCGCCAGGGCCATCGGCACACCGGTGACGATCGCGGTGAAATCCACCCATGCGGTCGTCAGGACCACGCCTGCCAAGATCGACGAAGCGCGCGAAACCATCCAAGCGCTACGCCCCGACATCCGCATCATGGGCGCCGGCGACGTTGTCGAGATCTACAAGGAAGTCGGCCTGCCCGAGGCCGTCGTCGATCGCTTCGATGTTCGCAAGATGACCGGCACGCATGGCATCGGCCACACCCGCATGGCGACGGAATCGGCAGTGACGACGATGGGCGCGCATCCGTTCTCGACCGGCGCCGACCAGTGCCTGGTGCACAATGGTTCGCTGTCCAACCACAACAATGTCCGCCGCGAGCTGATCCGCGAAGGCATGACCTTCGAGACCGAGAATGACACCGAGGTCGCCGCCGCCTATCTCTCGTCGCAGATGGCGCATGGCAAGAATCTCGGCGAAGCGCTCGAAGGCACGCTCTCCGATCTCGACGGCTTCTTCACCTTCGTCGTCGGCACCAAGAACGGCTTCGGCGTGGTGCGCGACCCGATCGCCTGCAAGCCCGCCGTGATGGCCGAAACCGACCAGTATGTCGCGTTCGGCTCGGAATATCGCGCGCTGACCAAACTGCCCGGCATAGACAATGCGAGGGTCTGGGAACCCGAGCCCGCAACCGTCTATTTCTGGGAGCACTGAGTTCATGCCGGCAATAAACCTTTCAATGACGACGGCGCACGTGCCTCGGGTCTTCGATCTCGACCAGCTGTCGCTGCGCGAACTCAACCAGGCGCTTCACAATCTGGCTCCCGGCTCGAATGAAACGGCCTGGGAGGTGCTCCATCCGAAAGGCAGTCATTCGGTCGCCGTTGGCGTCGACCAGCCTGTCGCCATCGATGTGCGCGGCAGCGTCGGCTATTACTGCGGCGGCATGAATTCCGGCAGCACGATTACCGTGCATGGCTCGGCGGGTCCCGGCGTCGGCGAGAACATGATGTCGGGGTCGATCACCATCAAGGGTGACGCCAGCCAGTATGCCGGCGCCACCGGCAGGGGCGGCCTGCTGGTCATCGAGGGCAACGCCTCGTCGCGCTGCGGCATCTCGATGAAGGGGATCGACATCGTCGTTCACGGCAATATCGGCCACATGTCTGCGTTCATGGCGCAGTCCGGAAATCTGGTGGTGCTTGGCGACGCCGGCGACGCGCTGGGCGATTCCATCTACGAGGCGCGGCTGTTCGTGCGCGGCAAGGTCGACAGCCTCGGTGCCGACTGCATTGCCAAGGAGATGCGGACCGAGCATCTGGAATTGCTGCAGGGCCTGCTCGACCGCGCCGGCGTCACCGGCGTCAAGCCCTCGGAATTCAAGCGCTACGGCTCGGCGCGCACGCTCTACAATTTCAATATCGACAACGCCGACGCGTATTGAGGCAGCATGACCTACAGGAACCCGCCGACGACGCCGCGCAAATCCGCGACCTTCGACGACTATACGCTTTCCGAAATTCGCCGCGCCGCGGCGACCGGCATCTATGACATCCGTGGCGGCGGTGCCAAACGCAAGCTGCCGCACTTCGACGACCTCCTGTTCCTCGGCGCCTCGATCTCGCGTTACCCGCTCGAAGGCTATCGCGAACGCTGCGACACCAGCGTGGTGCTGGGTTCGCGTCATGCCAAGAAGCCGATAGAGCTGAAGATCCCGATCACCATCGCCGGCATGAGCTTTGGTTCGCTGTCGGGGCCCGCCAAGGAAGCACTTGGGCGCGGCGCGACACTGGCCGGCACCTCGACCACCACGGGCGATGGCGGCATGACCGAGGAAGAGCGCGGCCATTCCAAGCAACTGGTCTATCAATATCTGCCCTCCCGCTACGGCATGAACCCGCGCGATTTGCGCCGGGCCGATGCCATCGAGGTGGTCGTCGGCCAGGGCGCCAAGCCCGGCGGCGGCGGCATGCTGCTTGGCCAGAAGATCTCCGACCGCGTCGCCGAAATGCGCACGCTGCCGAAAGGCATCGACCAGCGCTCCGCCTCGCGCCACCCGGACTGGACCGGACCCGACGATCTCGAGATCAAGATCCTCGAACTGCGTGAAATCACCGACTGGGAGAAGCCGATTTACGTCAAGGTTGGCGGCGCGCGGCCTTATTACGACACTGCGCTTGCCGTGAAGGCCGGTGCCGATGTCGTCGTCGTCGACGGCATGCAGGGCGGCACCGCCGCGACCCAGGAAGTGTTCATCGAGAATGTCGGCCAGCCGACGCTTGCCTGCATCAGGCCGGCGGTGCAGGCGCTGCAGGATCTCGGCATGCACCGCAAGGTGCAGCTGATCGTCTCCGGCGGCATCCGCAACGGCGCCGATGTCGCCAAGGCGCTGGCGCTCGGCGTCGATGCGGTCTCGATCGGCACGGCTGCCCTTGTCGCGCTCGGCGACAACGATCCCCACTGGGAGGCGGAGTATAACGAACTCGGCACCACGGCCGGCGCCTATGACGACTGGCACGAGGGGCGCGACCCGGCCGGCATCACCACGCAGGACCCGGAACTGATGAAGCGGGTCGATCCCATCGCCGCCGGACGCCGGCTGGCGAACTACCTCAAGGTGATGACGCTCGAGGCTCAAACGATCGCCCGCGCGTGCGGCAAGAACAGCCTGCACAATCTCGAGCCCGAGGACCTCGTCGCGCTGACGATCGAGGCAGCCGCCATGGCCGGCGTGCCGCTGGCCGGCACCAACTGGACACCGGGGAAGAACGGCTTCTGATCAACGAAGGGCCGAAGCCCACATGCTCTGGGGCCAACAATCGACAAAAATGGGGAACTGCGGTGACACTTGATCTTGCTGAATTCGCAAGGGCGAAAAACGTCAAATACTTCATGATTTCCTACACCGACCTGTTCAGTGGCCAGCGTGCCAAGCTGGTGCCGGCGCAGGCGATCGCCGACATGCAGAAGGATGGCGCCGGCTTTGCCGGCTTCGCCACGTGGCTCGATCTGACGCCGGCGCATCCCGACATGCTGGCGGTGCCGGATCCGAATTCGGTCATTCAGCTGCCGTGGAAGCCTGAGGTCGCCTGGGTCGCAGCCAACTGCATCATGGACGACAAGGAGGTCGACCAGGCGCCGCGCAACACGCTGAAGCGGCTGATCGCGGAAGCCGCCAGTGATGGCATGCATGTCAAGACCGGCGTCGAGGCCGAGTTCTTCCTGATCTCACCGGACGGCAAGACGATCTCCGACGAATACGATACGGCGTCGAAACCTTGCTACGACCAGCAGGCGGTGATGCGCCGCTACGATGTCATCGCGGAAATCTGCGACCACATGCTGGCGCTCGGCTGGGGCGCCTACCAGAACGACCACGAGGATGCCAACGGCCAGTTCGAGATGAACTGGGCCTTCGACGACGCGCTGGCGACCGCCGACAAGCACTCGTTCTTCAAATTCATGGTCAAGTCGATCGCGGAAAAACATGGCCTTCGAGCGACCTTCATGCCCAAACCCTTCCAGGGACTGACCGGCAATGGCTGCCACGCCCATATCTCGGTGTGGGACAAGGCCGGCAAGACCAACGTCTTCGCCGACAATGCGATGGAACTCGGCCTGTCGGCGAAGGGCAGGAATTTCCTCGGCGGCATCATGAAGCATGCTTCGGCCCTGGCTGCGATCACCAACCCGACAGTCAATTCCTACAAGCGTATCAACGCGCCGCGCACCATTTCGGGCGCCACCTGGGCGCCGAACACGGTGACCTGGACCGGCAACAACCGCACCCACATGGTGCGCGTGCCCGGTCCCGGCCGCTTCGAACTGCGCCTGCCGGATGGTGCCGCCAACCCTTATCTGCTGCAGGCGGTCATCATCGCGGCCGGCCTCGACGGCATCCGCTCGAAAGCCGATCCGGGCAGGCGCTACGACATCGACATGTACCAGCACGGCCATACGGTGGAGGGCGCGCCGAAGCTGCCGCTCAACCTGCTCGATGCGTTGCGCGAGTTCGACAACGACAAATCGCTCAAGGCGGCGCTGGGTGAGGAATTCTCGTCGGCCTACCTAAAGCTGAAGCACCAGGAATGGAATTCCTATGCTTCGCACTTCACGCAATGGGAGCGCGACCACACGCTGGATATCTGACGACCCGGCGGGATGCGAGCGACCTCGGAATGAACGTATGAAATATTCGATCTTCTCGCTCGCCCGCGCCGCCCTGTCCGGCCACAAGAACTGGCAACGCACGTGGCGTGACGCCACGCCGAAGGACCATTACGACGTGGTGATCATCGGCGGCGGCGGCCACGGGCTGGCAACCGCCTGGTTCTTGGCCAGCGAGTACGGCATCAGAAACGTCGCCGTGCTCGAAAAAGGCTGGATCGGCTCCGGCAATGCCGGCCGCAACACCACCATCATCCGCTCCAATTACGGCCTGCCCGGCAACACCGGCTTCTACGAACTGTCGATGAAGCTGTGGGAGCGGATGGAGCAGGACCTCAACTACAACACGATGGTCAGCCAGCGCGGCGTCATCAACCTCTACCACTCCGACGCACAGCGCGACGCCTATGCACGGCGCGGCAACACGATGCGCATCAACGGCATCGACGCCGAACTGCTCGACCTCGCCGCCGTCAAGAAGATGATACCGTTCCTGAACTTCGACAATGCGCGCTTTCCCGTGCAAGGCGGGCTCCTGCAGCGGCGCGGTGGCACGGCGCGCCACGATGCCGTGGTCTGGGGCTATGCCCATGCGGCAAGCGCGCTCGGCGTCGACATCATCCAGAACTGCGAGGTGACGGGGTTCACCCGCGACGCCAACGGCAAGGTGACCGGCGTCGAGACGTCGCGCGGCAAGATCGGCGCCGGAAAGGTCGGCATGGCTGTTGCCGGCAGTTCCTCGCGCGTCGCGGCGATGGCCGGTTTGCGCCTGCCGATCGAAAGCCATGTGCTGCAGGCCTTCGTCTCCGAGGCGATCAAACCGCTCATCCCCGGCGTCATGACCTTCGGCGCCGGCCATTTCTATGTCAGCCAGTCAGACAAGGGCGGGCTGGTCTTCGGCGGCGACATAGACGGCTACAATTCCTATGCCCAGCGCGGCAACATGCCTGTGATGGAGGACGTCTGCGAGGGCGGCATGGCGCTGATGCC
Source organism: Mesorhizobium sp. M0830 (assembly GCF_040319965.1). Taxonomy (NCBI): domain Bacteria; kingdom Pseudomonadati; phylum Pseudomonadota; class Alphaproteobacteria; order Hyphomicrobiales; family Phyllobacteriaceae; genus Mesorhizobium; species Mesorhizobium sp. M0830. The sequence goes on from NZ_JAMYOR010000088.1 coordinate 19,784, forward strand.
GATGATCGGCCGTGTGCGTCTTCTGCGCCAGTGGGGCGGCATCATGGACATGTCGATGGATGGCTCGCCGATCATCGACAAGAGCCCGGTCGAAGGGCTCTATATCAACGCCGGCTGGTGCTATGGCGGCTTCAAGGCGACGCCGGGCTCGGGCTTCGTGTTCGCCCACCTCTTGGCCCGCGACACACCGCACGAAGAGGCGGCGCGGTTCCGCCTCGACCGGTTCCGGACTGGTGCGATGATCGACGAAAAGGGCCAGGGCGCCCAACCGAACCTGCATTGAAGGCGGCCTAGAACAGCATGCGCATTGTCTGTCCCTTCTGCGGCGAACGTGAACTCGGCGAGTTCACCTATCTCGGCGATGCCAAGCCGGTGCGGCCCGAAGCCGGCGCCTCACAAGACGAGGTCTTCGACTATGTCTATCTGCGCGACAACGTCGCCGGGCAGACCAGCGAATACTGGTACCATGGCAGCGGCTGCCGGGCTTGGCTGAAGGTCACCCGCAACACGCTGACGCATGAGATTTCGGCGGTGGAGCCGGCGGCCGGGGCTGGGGCGAGGCAGGTCGCGAAATGAGTTTTCCTGTCGAGACCATAGCCGTCGCGAAAAGCGCCAGCCCTCCACCTCCCACTTGTGGGGAGGTTGGACCGCAGGTCCGGGTGGGGGTCGGCGCCGCGGGGCCCCCCCCCCCCCCCGCACCCCCCCCCCCCCCCCACCGCCGGCGGGTGGAGGCCCGCCCCCGCGCCCAGCGAATCAAACAAAAAAACAACACCCA